>CALKFR010000063.1 GCA_938084555.1 uncultured Flavobacteriaceae bacterium
TGTTTCCTGCTTTAATTTCTTCGTTTAATTCACTAAGTTCTTCTTGTACTTTTTCCCAAACTTGTTCGGGTTTTTCCCAATCGAAACCAACACCGGCGGCTTTATCTTGAATTCTGTTCGCTTTTATCATGGCAGGTAAACTTTTTGGTACACCTTCTAAAACTGAGTTTTTTCCTTCCTTGAGTTTAAGCTTCTCCCAGTTTTCTTTTACCTCATTTTCATCTTTAACAATAACATCTCCATAGATGTGAGGGTGCCTAGAAATTAATTTTTCAGAAATGGCATTAGCTACATCTCCAATATCAAATGATTTTTTTTCTGATCCAATTTTAGCATAAAAAACAAGATGGAGTAGAACATCGCCAAGTTCATTTTTTATTTCATTTAAGTCATTTTCTAAAATAGCATCGGCAAGCTCATAAGTCTCCTCTATAGTTAGATGTCTAAGAGACTCTAAGGTTTGTTTTTTATCCCAAGGACACTTCTCTCGAAGGTCATCCATGATATCTAACAATCTGTTAAATGCTGCTAATTGCTGTTTTCTTGAATTCATTTATACTTTTTCTGAATTTTCTTCTGTAGCCTTAACAACAGAAAAATCTAAACCAGAATTTACCAATAAATTATACCATTGTATTACTTTTTTGATATTTGAGGTATACACTCTTTCTTCGTCGTATTCGGGAAGTATTTCAGAAAAGTATGCCTTTAGTTTTTGACCACTTTCTTTATGACTAATTGTTTCTTTACCTTCAGTTTTTTCATATATAGTTTTGAATATTGATAATAAAGGTATTTCCTCCTCATAGGTGTATATAGCTATATTTTCCAACAAACTCACATTATTAGTTGAGGGAATTGGAAATCTTTTTTTATCGATTAAAGATTCCACAATAAATCCAGATTTTGTTTGGGAAACTGCATAGAATAACCCCGGTTTTCCTGCAACTGAAATAATTTTATTGAACTCCATATATTTAAATTTTTATATTTGGGAAACGCATTCTATAGCTAGAAGTGATTTTTCCTAATGATATTTTTTCTAATTTCTTTTTTAAGATTCTTTTTTTTAATGAAGAGAGTTTATCAGTAAATAAAACTCCTTCAAGATGATCATATTCGTGTTGAAATACTCTTGCGGCCAGACCATTCAGTGTTTTTGAGTGTTTTACAAAATTTTCATCAACATATTCAAAGCTCACAGTTTCTTGTCTAAAAACATCCTCTCTAATATCAGGAATACTAAGACATCCCTCTGCGAAAGCCCATTCATCTCCTTCTTCTTTAATAATTGTTGGATTGATAAAAACTTCTTTAAAATCCTTTAATTGGTTTCTTTCTTGTTCAGAGATATCCTTGTCTTCAGCAAAAGGAGTTGCATCTATGATAAAAATTCGTACAGACTTTCCAATTTGAGGTGCAGCAATACCAACACCATTTGCATTATACATGGTCTGTTTCATATTCGCAATTAATTCCTTTAGATTGGGGTAATCTGGTCCAATTTCTTTAGCGACTTTTCTTAATACAGGATCTCCGTAGGCTACAACAGGTAAAATCATAAAGGGTTATAAATTTTGGCAAAAATACGAAGAAAGGAATATGTAGAAAACTTATTTACTGTATAAATAGGATTGAAGAATAATAGTTGCACTAATTTCATCAACTAATCCTTTATTTCTTCGTTGTTTTTTTTTCAATCCACTATCAATCATCGTTTGAAATGCAATTTTTGATGTAAATCGTTCGTCAATTCGTATTACAGGTATTTTTGGTAATGATTTTTCAAGATATTTTAAAAAATTGAGAATATGCTTTTCGCTTTCACTTTCAGTATTGTTCATTTGTTTTGGTAAACCAATAACAAATAATTCGACCTGTTCTTTATTGGTATAATCAATTAAGAATTTAATTAAATCATCAGTTTTAACAGTAATTAATCCAGAAGCAATAATTTGGAGTTCATCAGTAACAGCAATTCCTGTTCTTATCTCTCCATAATCTATTGCTAAAATTCTTGGCATATCTATTAATTTAATACAAAAATAGCGATTTTAAACATGATATTTTTTTTTGTTTAAAAAATGTATCTTCGCAATAAAGAGCTACATTGTGTGTTATATTTGTAACATATTTTAACCAATAAATTTAATCGTATTTTATAGTATTAATTTAATGAAATTGTTACAAGAAATTATAGAACAAGCTTGGGAAGATAGATCACTTTTAAAACAAGAAATAACCATCAATGCCATTAGAGAAGTTGTGAACATGTTAGATATTGGCAAACTGCGAGTTGCAGAACCTATCCAAAACAAATGGCAAGTAAATGAATGGATAAAGAAAGCTGTAGTCTTATATTTTCCAATCCAAAAAATGGAAACTTTAGAAGCTGGTATTTTTGAATATCATGATAAAATCCCATTAAAAAGAAATTTTGAATCTAGGGGTATTAGAGTAGTTCCAAATGCCGTAGCTAGACATGGAGCCTTCATTGCATCTGGAACTATTTTAATGCCAAGTTATGTTAATATAGGAGCCTATGTAGATCAAGGTACCATGGTAGATACCTGGGCTACTGTGGGAAGTTGTGCGCAGATAGGTAAAAATGTTCATTTATCTGGTGGTGTTGGAATAGGAGGCGTTTTAGAACCACTTCAAGCCTCTCCTGTTATTATTGAAGATGGAGCTTTTATAGGTTCTAGATCAATAGTTGTTGAGGGAGTTAGAGTATGTAAAGAAGCTGTATTAGGCGCTAATGTAGTATTAACAATGAGTACAAAAATTATTGATGTAACTGGAGATTCACCTCTGGAGATGAAAGGAGTTGTTCCTGAAAGAAGTGTGGTGATTCCAGGAAGTTACACTAAAAAATTCCCTGCAGGCAATTATCAAGTTCCCTGTGCATTAATTATTGGAAAACGTAAGGAAAGTACCAACAAAAAAACCTCTTTAAATGATGCACTACGCGAATATGATGTAGCTGTATAAGAAAAATGAAAATTACAGCAATCATACCAACATTAAATGAAGAAGTTCATATTGAAGATTCTATAAAATCAGTTGATTTTGCAGATGAAATAATAGTGATAGATTCATTTAGCCAAGATTCAACTATAGAAATTGCAAAAAAACACAATGTCAAAATTATTCAACGTGTTTTTGATGACTTTTCTTCCCAAAAGAATTTTGCTATTGATCATGCAAAAAATGATTGGATCTACATATTAGATGCCGATGAAAGAGTTACCCCAGAACTTAAAAAAGAAATTTTAAATATTAATGAGACTACAACTAAATTTGTTGGATTTTACCTCAGGAGAAACTTTTATCTAGGAGATAAACAAATAAAATATACGGGTTGTCAAAGAGATAAAGTTATTCGATTATTTCGTAAAAGTAAATGTAGATATAATGGTCTCAAGGTTCATGAAACAATAAATGCAGATGGCCCTCTTGGCTTTTTTAAAAATAAAGTAGATCATTTTTCGTACAGAGATTTTGATCATTATATGACTAAGCAAAAATTATATGCTCAAATTCAAGCTCAACAATTACATGAAAAAGGGCAAAAAGTGAGCTTATTTCATTTATTTGTAAAACCTTTGGTAACTTTTATCATTCATTTTATTATCCGATTGGGGTTTTTAGACGGTTATGCAGGGTATTTAATATCTAAGATTAGAGCCTATCGAGTACTTGATAGATATATGAATTTATGGTATTTGAACAATAAAAAAAATAATTCTAACACCATCACATGAAAATTATAATACTTGCTGCTGGAATTGGCTCCCGATTAGGAAATCCTTTTCCAAAGCCTTTAACGCCTTTGAAAGATGGTAGTAGCATTATGCAACGTCAAATTAATAACATCACAACCTATTTTGATGTAAATGATATTACCACTGTGGTAGGCTTTAAAAAGAATTTAATCATGGAGCAATTTCCAGAGGTAAATTATGTCTACAATCCTTTTTTTGATAGAACTAATACTTCAAAAAGTTTGTTGCGAGCATTAAAAAAACACCGTGGTAATTCTATTCTATGGTTTAATGGAGATGTTGTATTTGATCATCAATTGTTATCATTATTACTAGAAGATATTAAAAACAATCATTCATTTGTTTCTGTTAATACTCAGAGTGTTTCTGATGAAGAGGTTAAGTATACCCTCAAAGATGGATATATTCAGCATCTTTCAAAGGAAGTTAAAAATGGACTAGGAGAGGCTGTTGGAATTAATTTTATTTCTTCAAATGATTTAGATCTATTCATTAATCATCTCGAAAAATGTGATGATAATGATTATTTTGAAAAAGGATTAGAAATGGCAATTGCAGAAGACCATCTGAAATTGAAAGTAATTGATATTTCTCAATACAATTGCATAGAAGTAGATTTTAAAGAAGATTTAAAGAACGCTAATGAAATAGTATAATTGTTAAATTATGAAGACTATTTTATTTTGCATGAATCCTTATTCTTTTGGAATTTTAGAACCTATTATGCAAGTTCTAAAAGAAAAGAATTATGAATACATCTGGTTTGTAAGATCAGCTATTTTAGAAAAATTCCCATTTCAAGATCAAAGATGTACATCTAAAATCGAAGATTTAGTTAGTTTTAACAGTGATGCTATTTTTGTTCCAGGAAATGAAGTTCCATATGATATTAGAGGTGTTAAAGCCCAAGTTTTTCATGGCTTAGCCGGAGAAAAAAAAGGACATTTTAGAATTCGTAATTATTTTGATTTGTATTTAACACAAGGGCCTTATTTTACAAGATGGTTTTCTAAAGCTGCAGTTAAACATAAAGACTTTAGTGTAGTTGAGACAGGTTGGCCAAAACTAGATGTTTATGCTAAAGAACTCCACAAATATGATCCAGATAAGCTATCCTTACTAAAAAAGTATAGTGCAAAGAAAATAATTCTTTATGCCCCTACATTTTCTCCTTCCTTAACAAGTGCTCCATATGTATTGTCTCAGATAGAAGAGTTGGCCTCTGAAAAAAAATATCTCATAGCGATTAAATTTCATGATTTAATGGCTGATGATTTAATAGATTCGTATAAAAAGTTATCAATGAGTTTTGAAAATGTACTTTTTATTGAAGAACGCAATATTATTAAGTATTTATTGATTGCAGATCTAATGGTCAGTGATACTTCATCTGTTGTTTATGAATTTCTTCTTTTAGACAAACCTGTGATAACTTTTAAAAATAATTCTGATGCGATAAAATGGGACAATCTTCTGTCATTTACTAGTTTAGTAAAAAGAGTTCGTGAAAATTTATTAGAGGATCTATTCAAAGAGCAGCGGTTAAAAATTTTAAAAGAATATCATCCATACACAGATGGAAATTCTGCAAAACGAATGGTTGAGGCAGTTGAAGACTATATAAAAAAGAATGGTGTTCCTGAAAAAAGACTACTTTCATGGTTCCGTAGATATAAAATAAATAAAATTTTTAGAAAAATTTGACAACAAAAAAAATCTTAGATCAATCAATTGAAGCATTGCTAAATAAGCAAGTTATTCTTTACCCTACAGATACGGTATGGGGTTTGGGTTGTGATGCAACAAACATTGACGCAGTTGCTAAAATTTTTAAATTAAAGAACAGAGTAGAAAGTAAAAGTTTAGTGGTAATGGTAAGTTCAATTGAGATGTTGTGTACTTATGTGCATAGGGTTCCACAAAAAGCTATTGATATAATTACAA
>CALKFR010000064.1 GCA_938084555.1 uncultured Flavobacteriaceae bacterium
AATAATAATTTTTAAAAAATTTAATTAACCTCCCCACTATCCTTTCATGATACCTCTTTGTGAATTTCTAATGAATAATAATATTTCATCTCTTTCAGATGTAGCTTCCATTTCGGCTTCGATTTTCTCAACTGCTTGAGAAGTATTATAATTTTTTTGATATAGTATTCTATAAATATTCTGAATTTCACTTATTTTTTCTGTAGAAAAACCTCTTCGACGGAGACCAATAGAGTTAATTCCTACATAAGATAAGGGCTCTTTTGCTGCTTTTGTGTAAGGCGGTACGTCTTTTCTGACTAGAGATCCTCCAGAAACCATAGCGTGATCACCTATATGAATAAACTGATGAATTGCTGCTAAGCCTCCAATTATTGCATAATCTCCAATAGTAACATGCCCTGCCAAAGCTACACCATTTACAACAATTGCATTATCACCAATAATACAATCATGAGCAATATGAACTGTTGCCATGACTAATACATTTTTTCCTATTCTTGTTTCACCAGATGCATTAGTACCTCTATTGATAGTTGCACATTCACGAACTGTTGTATTGTCTCCGATTATAGTAAGCGATTCTTCCCCCTCAAATTTTAAATCTTGAGGAATAGCAGAAATTACTGCACCTGGAAATATTCTACAATTTTTACCAATCCTGGCACCTTCCATAATGGTTACATTAGAACCAATCCAAGTTCCTGATCCAATTTGAACGTTGGCATGTATCGTTGTAAATGGTTCAATAACAACATTTCTAGCAATTTTTGCTTGAGGATGAACGTAAGCTAGCGGTTGATTCATGATTAGGGTCTTTTTGATATTTGTGCCATTAACTCTGCTTCTACTACTAATCTATTATTAGCATATCCATAAGCTTGCATATGACAAATACCTCTTCTTATAGGCGTAATCAATTCTGCTTTGAAAATTAAAGTATCACCAGGTAATACCTTTTGCTTAAACTTAACTTTATCTATTTTCATAAAGTAAGTTAAATAATTTTCTGGATCAGGAACAGTGCTTAAAACTAAAATACCTCCACATTGAGCCATAGCCTCAACCTGAAGCACACCAGGCATTACAGGTGCTCCTGGAAAATGACCAATAAAAAAACCTTCGTTCATGGTAACATTTTTCATTCCAATAACATGTTTATCTGATAATTCTATGATTCTATCAACAAACAAAAAGGGAGGTCTATGAGGTAAGATATCCATAATTTGATGAATATCCATTAATGGAGGAATACTTAAATCAATTTGAGGAATATTATTTCTTTTTTCTAATTTGATAATCTTTGCTAATTTTTTTGCAAACTGAGTATTTACAAGATGACCTGGCTTATTAGCAATAACTTTACCCCTGATACGAGTACCCGTAAGAGCTAAATCCCCTATAACATCGAGAAGTTTATGTCTAGCAGCCTCATTAGCCCAGTGTAAATTTAAATTATCTAAAATTCCATTTGATTTAACCTTAATATCCTCTTTTTTAAATGCTTTTTTTAATTTTTGCATTGTAGTCTCAGAAAGTTCCTTATCTACATAAACTATTGCATTATTAAGATCACCCCCTTTAATAAGATCATTTTCTAATAACATCTCGATTTCGTGTAGAAAACTAAATGTCCTAGCATCTGCTATTTCATCTTTAAAATTTGATATTTTGTCTAGTGTAGCATTTTGTGTACCTAAAATTTTTGTCCCAAAATCTACCATTGTAGTAATTTGGTATTCATCAGAGGGCATTAAAATAATTTCACTACCAGTTATTTCATCTTTGTGTGAAATAATTTCTTTAACTATATATTCCTCAATGTCAGCATCTAATTCTTTAATACCTGCTTTTTCTAATGCTTTCACAAAAAACTTTGATGACCCGTCCATAATTGGGGGTTCAGAAGCATCAATTTCTATGATTAAATTGTCGATATCTAGTCCAACTGCTGCCGCTAAAACATGTTCTGAAGTCTGAATAGAAACTCCATTTTTCTCAAGATTAGTTCCTCTTTGAGTATTAACAACAAATTCTGCTCTTGCTTCAATAGTTGGGCTGCCTATTAAATCTACTCTTTTAAAAGCAAAACCATGATTTTCTGGTGCAGGCTTGAAAGTCATTTTAACTTCATTACCTGTATGAAGTCCTACACCTGATAGACTAACTTCTTTTTGTATTGTTTTTTGTTTTTTACTCATCATTTAAATTTTGAGCATTAGATTCTTTTTCTATTTTATTGATTCTACCTATTATTTTAGGAAGATTTTTAAAATATACATATGATTTATTAAAATCAGAATATCCAAATGCTGGGGAACCTTGAACAACTTCATGATCTTTTAAATTTTTTGAAATTCCGGATTGTGCTTGAATTTTTAAATAATTCCCAAGAGTAAGATGTCCTGCAATACCTACTTGTCCACCAATCATACACCCCTCACCTACTTTTGTAGATCCTGCAATTCCTGTTTGTGCTGCAATTACGGTATTTTTACCAATTTCAACATTATGAGCAATCTGAACTTGATTGTCTAATTTAACTCCACTTCTTAAAATTGTAGCTCCTAATGTTGCTCTGTCTATGGTTGTGCTTGAACCTATATCTACATTGTTTTCTATAATAACATTACCTGTCTGAGGAATTTTAACAAATTCTCCATGTTCATTTGGTGTAAAACCAAATCCATCTGAGCCAATAATAGATCCCGAATGAAATGTACAATCATTTCCTATTACTGTTTCAGAATAAATTTTAACCCCAGAAAAAATTAAACAATTGTTTCCTATAGTTACATTGTCTCCAATATATGAGTTAGGATAAATTTTTACATTTTTTCCAATAACAACATTATCACCTATGTGACTAAAAGCACCAATGTATTCATCTTTACCAATAGAGGCTGTTTTGGAAATATAATGAGGTTCTTCTCTCCCTAATTTATTATTTTTTACTTGATTGTAGAATTCTAATAATTTAGAAAATGCTTTATAAGCATCTTTTACTCTTATTAAAGTTGTATTGACTTCTTTTTCTAATTTAAAAGTATCATTAACAATTGTTATGGTAGCTTCTGTTGTATATAAATAAGAATTATATTTTGGATTAGATAAAAATGTAAGAGATCCGTTTGTGCCTTCTTCTATTTTTGAGAGTCTGGAAACTTCGGCCTCAGAATCCCCTTCAATTTCACCTTCGAGGATTTGAGCTATTTGATTGGCTGTGAATTTCATCTTCTGCAAAAATATAAAAAATTGTAAGATTAGGCTAATTCCATTTCTTAGGATAACAAATAAAAAACTTTTTTACTGGTTTTGAGAGTGCTTGTAAATTTAATTGATCTGATGCTTGAACAATATCTTCCAGAATGCCTTTTTTATTTAAAATTTTAATAGGCTGATGAATATTATAGGCTTGATTAGAAATATCTCCCTTAAAAACAAAGTATGAAGCTTCTTTTTTTGTTAAACCTGAAGAATTCATTATTCTATTTATATGTTTTGAAATATCAATTTCTGGAACAGCTTTATCATGAATTTCAACCTTTAGAAGATTTCTATCTACTATCATTTTTGATAAATTAGAAATAGTTTTGTCTGGATGATTTGTCCATTCTTTAATAGCAGATAATAAATCATAATCATCTAACTTGGAAAACAAGTCTAAAACTCTTGTATCAAAATTATCTTTATTGATTCTATTGTATAAGAAATAACGTAAAGAAGAACTACAAAATAAATCAATATTATTTTCAGCTAACTCTTTTGCTCTCATGAGAACTTTAACTAACATGTGTTCTGCAACCAAGCTTGTTTTATGAAGATATACTTGCCAATACATCAATCTTCGTGCTATTAAAAACTTTTCTACAGAATAGATGCCTTTTTTTTCTACAACTAATTCATCATTAACAACATTCATCATAGCAATTAATCTATCTGAACTAATGTTACCTTCAGCTACTCCTGTATAAAAACTGTCTCTTTTTAAATAATCTAGTCTATCTATATCTAACTGACTAGAGATTAGTTGTTGTAAAAACAAACGATGATATTTACCAGTAAAAATTTCAATTGCTAAATCTAATTTTCCTTCAAAATCTTTATTAAGTTGTTCCATATATTTCAATGAAATTTCTTCATGAGTAATTCCTGTAACTATGCTATGTTCAAGGGCATGAGAAAATGCACCATGACCAATGTCATGAAGTAAAATAGCAATACAAAGGGCTGTTTCTTCTTTTTTTGAAATCTTAACTCCTTTCACAATTAATACATTTATTGCTTTCTGCATTAAATGAAGACATCCCAAAGCATGATGAAAACGAGTATGATTAGCCCCCGGGTATACGAGATTAGATAGACCCATTTGAGATACTCTTCTCAAGCGTTGAAAACTAGCATGTTCTATAATATCAAAAATTAAACTATTAGGAATTCTTATAAACCCATATATAGGATCATTTAATATTTTCAATTTATTTGTTGATAATTCACTCAAATCTTGTGTTTTGTTTTATGATTACAAACTAAAGCCTAAATTTACGCTTTACAAAGTATAATCTATCTTTATTGGGAATATTTTATAATTTTCGAAGCATTAAAATCATAACAAATAAATACTTTTAACGTTCTTAATAGTATATAAAACTTAATTATGAATAGTATCAAAATTTTATGGGTAGACGATGAAATAGATTTATTAAAGCCTCATATTTTATTTCTTGAACAAAAAGGATATGACCTTACCGCTTGTACTAATGGAACTGACGCCTTAGATTTAGTTAAAAAAACTAATTTCGATATTATTTTTTTAGATGAAAACATGCCGGGTATAAATGGTTTAGAGACATTAACAGAAATCAAACAATTACAAACCAATTTACCTGTGGTAATGATTACAAAAAGTGAGGAGGAATATATAATGGAGGAGGCTATTGGTTCTAAAATTGCAGATTACCTCATAAAACCTGTAAATCCAAATCAGATATTATTAAGTCTTAAAAAAAATCTTGATCACTCCAGACTAATTTCAGAAAAAACCACCTCTAACTATCAACAAGAATTTCGTAAAATATCCATGGATTTAATGGCTGTTAATTCTTATGAAGACTGGGTTATTTTATACAAGAAATTAGTGCATTGGGAGCTAGAATTAGAAAATATAAATGATTCTAGTATGTTGGAGATTTTAGAAAGTCAGAAATCTGAAGCAAATAATTTATTTTATAAGTTTATTAAAAATAATTATCAAAACTACTTGACATCATCTAATGGTCCTACATTTTCTCATACAATGTTTAGAGATTATATTATTCCTAACCTGTCTGATGAACATGGGGTTTTATGGATTGTGATAGATAATTTAAGATATGACCAATATAGAATGCTAGAACCCTTCATAAACAATTTTTATAAGAAGGAAGAAGAATATTCTTACTATAGTATACTCCCTACGGCTACTCAATATGCCAGAAATTCTATTTTCTCAGGTTTGATGCCATCTGAAATGGAAAAACTACATCCAAGATTATGGAAAAATGACACAGATGAAGGTGGTAAAAATATGTTTGAAAATGAATTTTTAAGTGAACAAATTAAAAGATCAAATCTAAAAATTAAACATGAATATTATAAAATCACATCTTTAAAAGACGGTAAAGAATTAGCCTCAAATTATAATGGAACAAAACAAAATGATCTTACCGTACTTGTATATAACTTTGTTGATACGTTATCACACTCTAAGACTGAGATGGAGGTTATAAAAGAACTCGCAGGAGATGATAAAGCGTATCGGTCTTTAACTGTAAGTTGGTTTAAGAACTCACCCTTGTTTGAAATTATTAAAAAGGCTCAAAAACTAAAACAAAAGCTAATTGTAACCACTGATCATGGTACCATTAATTGTAAAAATCCTACTAAAATTATTGGTGACAAGAATATAAGTTCGAATTTGAGATACAAGACAGGTAAAAGTATTTCATATTCAGAAAAAGATGTTTTTGCTGTAAAAAATCCAAAAGATATTTTTTTACCTAGTGTTAGTTTTAATAGTCCATTTATTTTTGCAAAAGGAGACTTATTCTTTGCTTATCCAAATAATTATAATCACTTTGTAAAATACTATAAAAACACGTATCAACATGGAGGTGTTTCTTTAGAAGAAATGATAATACCTTGTGCTGTATACACTCCAAAATAATTTTTCATAGTTTATGAATAAAAACTACACATTATCAAACATAAATAAAATTGCTAAGGACATTATAAAAAACTCTGAGCATAAAGTACTTCTATTCCATGGAGAGATGGGAGTTGGCAAAACAACTTTAATAAAGGAGATTTGTAAAGTATTAGGCACAAATGATGTAATAAGTTCTCCTACTTTCTCTATTGTTAATGAGTATATTACATCAAAAAACGACACGATTTATCATTTTGACTTCTATAGAATTAATAATGAAGATGAAGTTTATAATATTGGTGTTGAAGATTATTTTTACACTGATGCTTGGTGTCTCATAGAATGGCCTTCAGTAATTAAAAATTTACTACCTTTAATAACCAATAACATTTATTTAACTAAGTTAGATGATGAGCAAAGAAATATTCAACTTAAATAAATTATGAGTGCATTCTCTCCATTTAGTAAAGAGGAATTGATTCCTCAGACAGAAATGTTAGAAATAAAAAAGCAAAAAGGAGAATTGTATTTAGGACTCCCCAAAGAAACACTTTTTGAAGAGAGAAGAATTTGCTTAACTCCAGATGCAGTTTCTGCTTTAACCAATCATGGTCATAAAATTGTTATTGAGGTTGGCGCTGGAGAAGGCTCTAATTATTCAGATAGTGAATACTCAGAAGCTGGAGCAAAAATATCCTATGATACCAAAGAAGTTTTTTCTTGTAATATTGTTTTGAAAGTTGCTCCACCTACCTTAGATGAGATTGCTATGATGTCACCTCAAAGTATTTTAATTTCTGCCCTTCAGATTAAAACTCAAGCAAAGAACTATTTTGAAACACTTTCAAAAAAAAGAATAACAGCAGTAGCTTTTGATTATATAAAAGATGAACATGGTGTATATCCAATTGTTAAGTCTTTAAGTGAAATTGCGGGAACAGCTTCTATAATAATTGCTTCAGAGTTAATGAGTAATATAAACAAAGGAAACGGACTTCTTCTTGGTAATATTGGAGGAGTGCCACCTACCGATGTAGTAATTATTGGCGCTGGTACTGTTGGTGAATTTGCGGCTAGATCAGCTTTGGGTTTAGGTGCTAGAGTTAAAGTTTTTGACAATTCAATAACTAAACTAAGAAAATTACAACATTTTTTGAATACTCCTATCTATACTTCCACAATTCAACCAAAAACACTAGCTAAAGCTTTACGAAGGTGTGATGTTGCTGTTGGTGCAATTAGAGGGAAAGAACGAACACCAATTGTTGTTTCAGAAACCACCATTCAAACCATGAAAAAAGGAGCTATCATTGTAGATGTAAGTATTGATCGGGGAGGATGTTTTGAAACATCTAAAATAACATCTCATTCTAATCCTACTTTTCAAAAACACGGAGTTATTCATTATTGTGTACCCAATATACCCTCCAGATACGCTAGAACTGCATCTTTTGCTATCAGCAATATGTTTACACCCTACCTTCTTAATATTGCTGAAGAAGGAGGTTTTGAAAATGCTGCTAGATTTGATAAAACCATTAGAAATGGTATGTATTTTTATCATGGTGTTTTAACTAATAAAACTGTTTCAGAATGGTTTGATTTACCTTTTAGGGATATTAATTTAATATTCATATAAAATTTACCTATTTATTGGTAGATAAAAATTTCATTATTATTGGTGATTGTATATTTACCCCTAGCTATTTAATTTCACATTGTTAAAATTTAAATTATAATTATTAATTGTAATTTCAATGGGTTTGAAAAAAATATTTATTTTAATTTTTTTATGCAATATCTACATCTGTAATTCTCAAGAAATTATTGTAGATGATACTGTATTTTCTTCTGAATTATTAGTTGATTTATTACTCAATAACTCCTGTGCAACGAGTTCAAATATTAACGTTTCCTCAAATCAGTCCATTGCTTATTTCAATAGTAATGGTTCCTCTTTCCCAATTGATGAAGGAATAATAATTAGAAGTGGTGTTGCTATCAATTCTCAGGGTAGTTATACAGGAAATAATCTTAGTAGTCAACTAAATTCAAATAGTGATGTAGACTTGGTGGACATCAGTAATCAAACCGGTCAATCAGTTAATATAACAGATACTGCCTTTCTTGAATTTGATTTTATTCCATACTCCTCTAACTTTACTTTTGATTTTTTATTTGCATCTAATGAATATGGAGAATGGCAATGTGGTTTTAGTGATGTCTTTGCATTCATTTTAACAGATTTAACTACTGGTATAAAAACTAATTTAGGAGTTATACCCAACATTAATTCACCCATATCAGTAAAAAACATTAGAGATAATCAATATAATTTATCTTGCAACTCTGTAAATAAAAATTTATTTAGCACTTATAATGTAAATAATCCTTCCAATTCTTCTCTAAATATGAAAGGCCATACTGTTGTGCTATCTGCAGCAGCAGAAGTAATACCAACAAGACAATACAGAATTAAGTTAGTAATTGGAGATTACAATGATTCTGATTTTGATTCTGCTGTTTTCATAAAAGCCGGTAGCTTTAATACCATATTAGATTTGGGTGAAAATGAAGAATTATGTCTTGGAGATCAAATTATTATTGATTCTAATTTTACTAATACCAACGATTTTATTTTTGAATGGAAAAAAGATGGTGTTTTAATTGAAAACGAAACTAACCCCTACTTCATTGCAACTGATGCTGGAACTTATGACTTGACCATAACAAATTTAATTAATGGCTGTTTATTAACAGGAAAAAAAATAATAACAGAATTACAAGTAAATGAACCTTTAGATTTACTTGAGTGTGAAAGTGAAACAATTCCAGAATTTAATTTATTACTTAATAATCATACTGTATTAGGTCTAGACTCTGATTTATATGATATTATATATTATAATTCGATAGAAAATTTGAATAACAACGTCCCAATTGAGCCCTCATTACTATCATCATATCCATCTTTAGGAGATGAAATAATTTATGTAAACTATATAAATATTGAAAATGGCAATACATGCTCCAATATATTAAATTTCGAATTAAAAATTACGACTTTAAACCCAGGTGTACCTGAAGATTTTACAGTTTGTGAATCTGACTTAACCGTAGATATTGTTTCTCAGGTATCTGATCAAATATTAACTAGTTTAAATCCCTTAGACTATTCTTTGAGTTTCTATCTTTCAGAAATTGATGCTGAGAATAATATTAACCTAATTGAAAATCCTTCAAATTTCTCTTTACCCTCAGGAACATCTGTACTAACAATTTGGGTAAGATTTATTGAGTTAGATAATCCAGATTGTTTTGAAATAATTTCGTTTCAAATCTTCATCTATTCGTCACCTAAAGTTGATATTCTTGAAGATGTTTATGAATGTGATTCTTATATTTTACCAGAACTAACAGATGGAAAATATTTTACTGAACCCGGGGGTAATGGTATCGAGTTATTTGCTGGAGACATCATAACTGAAAATACTACCCTATATATTTATAATATAAATACCGAGGGTTGCAGTAATGAAAGTAGTTTTAGTATATATCTAGCAACCGAATTTTCTGTAGATACAGAACATTGTGGAAGTTTTATTGTTCCATCCTATCCAAACGGCACGTTCTATACATCAATTAATGGACCCAACGGATTTGGTACTGTAATACCTAGTGGTACGGTTCTATTTGAAAGTCAAACCATATACTTTTATGTTTCTATTGAAGGTTCATTTTGTATGGATACTCCTTATGAAATTTTAATAAACCCTTTACCTATAGTTGAAGAAAGAGAAAATGTAATTACCTGTGATAATTACATTTTACCAACTACCACAGGAGAAAAATATTTCACAGAATCAAATGGAAATGGAACAGAATTGTTTCCTGGGGATGAAATTTCATCTAACATAACTATTTTTTTATGGAATAACAATACTATAACAAATTGTGTAAATGAAAGTTCTTTTGATATTTCAATCATTGACTTAGAATCCTTTCAAGATATTAATAATTGTGGAGAGTATATTTTACCTAGTTTAGAATTTGGAAATTATTTTACAGCGGCAGGTGGTAATGGTGATCTTTTAGAAGAGGGTAACGTAATTAATACTTCTCAGACTATTTATTTCTATTCTGAAGAAATAACAACAATGCCAAACTGTACAGATACTATTTCTTTTGAAGTAAACATCAATCCAATTCCTGCTGTTGATGAATTAAATGATGCTGTATATTGTGAAAATAATTTGCCAATTTTAGAGCCTCTTTCAAATGGAAAATATTATTCTGAGTCAGGAGGTAATGGAAATCAATTATTTGCAGGGGATATAATTTATAACTCACAAACTATTTATATATACAATAGTAATTCTTTTTGTGATAATGAATCTAGTTTTGACGTAGAGATTAGACCCATAGCCACTATAGATAATTTTACAGACATCTATAGTTGTAATAGTTATTCACTACCCGAATTAAATAATGGAAATTATTATACAGAATCAAATGGACAAGGATTACAATTAAATGCTGGTGATATTATTGATACGACACAAACTATTTACATTTATAATTCTTTTGATGATCTTGAGGGTTGTAGTAATGAAAATTTATTTAATATAAATATTTTAAATGTTACTGTAGATGAACTCATAGATGTATTCATCTGCTCCGATTATGAACTTCCTGAATTAACAAATGGAAAATATTATACTGAACCTTTTGGTCAAGGTTCAGAACTATTTGCTGGAGAAGTAATTACTACAACACAAACTATTTACATTTATAATGAAGTTGGGGAAAGATTTACTTGCTTTGAAGAAAACAATTTTACTGTTACTATATCTGAAAAACCAAACTTAGATATGTTTGAAAATATTGAGGGGTGTGGAAGTGTTTCTTTGCCCATAATAGATATGCCTGGAGTCGTAATTGAATATTATAGAAGACCAAATAGGATTGACTTGATTGATCCTTCTGAATATGTGATAACAGAATCAGGATCTAGAGTTATTTATGTTTATGCTTATCCCTCTGGAGAGCCTTCACTGCAAAACGTTCAAGGATGTTATAATGAATCTTCATTTCAAGTAACGGTTAACGATTTATTGGATTTAGAAATTAATGGTGGTACATTATGTATTGATTCAGAAACTGGAAATGTTACTAATACTGTTTTATTAGAGTCTGGATTAAATTCAAATGATTTTACAGTTAATTGGTATTTAAATACAAATTTAGTAGGTACAGGCTCTAATTATATTGCAGAAGAACCAGGAGAATATACAGTAGAAACTATAAAATTAACTGATGAGATAGGAACCAATTGTAATTACAAAACAGCACTAGTTTTAGTTGAAAGTTCAAGTCCAAGTTTTGAATTAAATATTTTAACAGAAGATTTTTCCGATTCCAATACCGTAGAGATTAATATCATTGAGCCAGGTATGGGTAGCTATGAATTTTCTTTAAATAATCTTCCTTTTCAATCACACTCAAGATTTTATAATATTAAACCTGGAAATCATTTTATTACAATTAGAGATATTTCTGGATCTTGTATTAATAAAACTATGGATTTTTTTATTTTAAGTTACCCTAAATTTTTCACCCCAAATAATGATGGCATAAACGAAACCTGGAATATTACTGATTTAGAAAATGATTTAGAATCCAACATAGAAATCTATGATAGATTTGGTAAAATTATTACAGAAATTAAACCTTATGAGGAGGGTTGGGACGGTAACAACGCTAATGGAGATAAATTACCATCAACAGATTATTGGTTTTTAGTAAAATACAACAAAAACAATGTCTTAAGAGAATTTAGAGGGCATTTTAGTTTATTAAGAAGATAAATTAGTATCAATTATTTAAATTATACTAATTTTGAAAAATGAATTTATTTAAACGCTTTATTTATTATTTAATTGGTGTTTCTTTTGGAAGTATAATAGTTTATTTTATATGGAAAGGGAAAGATGTTTCTTTTGATTATGGCATGGATGCAAGGACATTAAAGACCATAAGAACAAAAAAACTTCATTATTCAAAAAATGCTAAATCATCAATGAAAGAAATTCAAATGGATTCTACTGGAATATATTCTATTCTTTCGGATGGTGATGTGAACTTTGGAAAAAGCAATCAACATAAAAAACCTTGTCCTGAATATTCTATCACCGGTACATATCTTGAAAAAAAATTAGAACTTTGGATTATTCGTTGTGATTCTTTTGCTACAATTGAAGAAGTTTTAGTGAAAGAATAACTTACTTTCAGAAACAACAATTAAAAAAAACCTATTTTAATTAAAAAAACGCTCTTTTATTTTACCAACATTTTTTATTGACTTTTCAACCCATTGGGCATAGAGATTTTCTTTTTCCTTGTCTGTTAAATTCCAAGCAATAGAACTGTTCCTTAATTTATAGGTAAGATTTTCTAAAACTATCGCAGTGGCAACAGAGATGTTTAAACTTTCAGTAAATCCTACCATTGGAATTTTTAAGATTTCATCTGCATTATTAATAACTTCATTTGAAACTCCAGTCTTTTCAACTCCAAAAACGAAAGCTGATTTTTTTGTAATGTCAAAGTCATGTAAATTGCATGAGTTGTTATGAGGTGAAGTTGCAATGATTTGATAACCTTTGCTTTTTAAGGAATTTAAACACGCAGATGTATTATTGGTATCATTTTTATAATTATTAAAAGATAACCATTTTTGAGAACCCTTAGTAATATTTTTAGAAACATTACTCATATACTTGTTTTCAATTACATGAACATCTTGTATACCAAATATTTCGCAAGATCTTATTACAGCACTAGCATTGTGTTGATGATAAATATCTTCTAACACAACTGTAAAATGCCTTGTTCTGTCTTCTAAAATTTTTCTAAAAAGATTTTTTCTCTTTTCCGTTACAAAACCTTCCAAATAAGTAAGTAAATTTGTGTTGTCATCTAACATGATTTAACAAACATACTAATTTTAAAATTTCTTTAGCTTTGAAAAAAATGGTTATTTTAACTGGTGCAGGAATGAGTGCTGAAAGTGGTTTAAAAACATTTAGAGATGCTAATGGGTTATGGGAAGGTCATAGTGTAATGGAGGTTGCAACTTTAGAAGCCTTTAAAAGAAATCCTAAACTTGTTTTAGAATTTTACAACCAACGAAGAAGACAATTACTAGAAGTTCAACCAAATAAAGGTCACAAAAACCTAAAAGAACTTGAAAAGCATTTTGAAATTTATATTATTACCCAAAATGTAGATGATTTACATGAAAGAGCAGGGAGTTCAAAAATAGTACATCTTCATGGTGAATTAACAAAAGTAAGAAGCACTAAAAATGAAGATCATATTATAGATTGGTCTGAAGATTTAAACCTAGGTGATCTGGATAAAGATGGAAATCAATTACGCCCTCATATAGTTTGGTTTGGAGAACAAGTTCCTGAGATAGAAAATGCCATAGAAATTACTAAGCAAGCAGATATATTGGTTATCATTGGAACGTCTATGCAAGTATATCCAGCTGCAGGGTTAATTAATTATATTAAAAATAACACACCAATATATGTGATTGACCCAGCTCCTCCTATATCAGAAAACTCTAATGTAGTATTTATAAAAAGTGGTGCTCAAGAGGGTACTGAACGTTTAGTTAAGATGTTAATCGATTAAAGAATTCATATAATTCTCCTCTAGAAATATTACTGCCTTTTTCAATTAAGTTAAAAATTTCAATATTTTTTTTATCAGAATAAACTTTACTTCCCTTAAAATAGTCTATGGCTTTATCTTTTGGATGTTCTAATAACCACTTGTAACCTTCTTCTGACAGTAAATTTATATCTTTATTAATCGAAATAACAATTCTGTACAAAGCATCTTTGTCACATCTAAATAGATTTACTGACTTCTTTGAAAAATGTTCTAAATACTCAACCTTGTTTAAAACATCTTCCCAAACCATATCACTAAAAATATTTAACTCATCCTCTACTAAAGATGAATTCTGAGACTTCATTTTATTCCATTCATCAACATCTATTTTTTGTGTTGCTAAAAATTGAGCAAATTCTTCATGTAATGACTCAAACTGTTCTTTGGTGAGTTTTCTATATTTCATATCATTTGAAAATAATCTTGTAAAACTTTTATTTACTTGTTGTAGTGAATAAAAAAAACCCAAACATAGCTTGGGTTTTATATCTAATTAACAAAGGTTAATGTATTGTTTAGCTTTCTGAAACTACTTCAAAAGTAATATCAGCAACTACTTCCCTGTGTAATCTCACAGAAGCATTGTACTTACCTAATCTCTTCACAGAACCACCAACAACTTTTATAAATTTTTTGTCAATTTCAGTTCCAGACTTGGCTATAGCCTCAGCTAAATTAATGTTGTTTACTGAACCAAATAACTTGTCTCCAGATCCAACCTTTGAAGGGATCTTTATCTCCAATCCTTTGATAGTTTCAGCAATTACATTTGCATCTTCAATTAATTTTGCTTCTTTAAAAGCTCTTTGCTTTAAATTTTCTGCTAATACTTTCTTTGCTGAAGTAGTAGCTAGCATTGCATATCCATGTGGAATTAAGTAATTTCTACCATAACCATTCTTAACAGTTACAACATCATCTTTAAATCCTAAATTTTCTACGTCTTGTTTTAAAATCAGTTCCATAATTCTACTTCTTTAATTATTTCAACATATCTCCAACGTATGGCATTAGTGCCAGATGACGTGCTCTTTTAATAGCCTGTGCAACTTTACGTTGATATTTTAGTGATGTTCCTGTTAAGCGTCTTGGTAAAATTTTACCTTGCTCGTTTACTAAATACATTAAGAAGTTTGCATCTTTATAGTCGATGTATTTCATACCATTCTTCTTGAAACGGCAGTATTTTGCTTCTTTTTTTGTTTCAATGTCAAGCGGAGTTAGATATCTTACCTCACCTTGCTTGCTCCCTTTAGCTTGTTGTTCTATTGTTGATGCCATAGTTTATTTTTTAGAAGTTTTAGCACGTTCTCTTCTTTTTTCAGCCCAAGCTTCAGCATGTTTATCTAACTTTACTGTTAAATAACGCATAACGCTGTCGTCTCTTCTAAATTCTAATTCGAACGATGAAATTGCCTCACCAGCTACTTTGTAATCAAGTAAGTGATAAAACCCACTTTTTTTCTTTTGAATTGGATATGCTAATTTTTTTAAGCCCCAATCCTCTTTGGAAATCATTTCGGCACCTTTAGAAACCAAATAGTCCTCAAACTTTTGTACTGTTTCCTTTATCTGAGTATCAGATAAAACGGGATTCAAAATGAAAACAGTTTCGTAATGATTCATAATAGTTATTTATTGTTTATTTTAAGGCTGCAAATATAGTGACTTTTTTTATTATATCAGCACAACTTTTTTATTATAAATTTCTTTGTATTCGTGATTTAAAAAATTAAAAAGCTTCTTCAATTTCCTTATATACAATAGATCCATTAACAATATTTAATCCTTTAGAAAGTGATTTGTCATTTTCACAAGCTTTTTTCCAGCCATTATTTGCAATTTCAATAATATAGGATAATGTAACATTAGTCAATGCTATAGTTGATGTATAGGGAACGGCACCAGGCATATTTGCTACACAATAGTGAACAACATCGTCTATAATGTAAGTTGGATTTTCATGTGTTGTTGGTTTGGTAGTTTCTATACATCCCCCCTGATCAACAGCTACGTCAACTAAAACGGTTCCAGGTCTCATTTCCTTTAACATTTCTCGTGTTATAAGTTTTGGTGCCTTAGCACCTTTTAATAAAACACCTCCGATTATCAAATCATGATTTTTTATTTTTTGCCTTATGCTATATTCACTTGAGAAATCTGTCACAACATGACTAGGCAATACATCATTTACATATCTAAGTCTTTTCATATTAACATCCATAATGGTTACATGAGCACCTAATCCAGCTGCCATTTTTGCAGCTTGAACACCAACAACACCCGCACCAAGGATTAATACTTTACCAGGGGATACACCTGGAACACCTCCTAATAATATTCCTCTTCCTTTTACCGGTTTTTCTAAATATTTGGCACCTTGTTGAATTGCCATTCTTCCAGCCACTTCAGACATTGGAGTTAATAAGGGTAATGTGCCATCTTCATCTTCAACTGTTTCATAGGCAATACATACTGATTTACTTTTAATCATTGCTTCTGTTAAAGCTTTACTTGAGGCAAAATGGAAATACGTAAAAACGATTTGATTTGGTTTAACTAATTTATATTCAACTTCGATAGGCTCCTTTACCTTAACTATCATTTCTGAAATTGCATAAATTTCTTCAATAGTATCTAATATTATGGCTCCTACCTCCTTGTAATCATGATCAAAGAAACCACTACCAAAACCAGCTTTAGACTGAATATAAACTGTATGATTTCTTTTTGTGAGTTCAAATACACCAGCAGGAGTCATACCTACTCTACTTTCATTGTTTTTAATTTCTTTTGGAATACCGACAATCATAGGGATAATATTTATAATTTTTTACAAAATTAGAGCTTATTTAGGAGTTAAAAAATTATTGTAAAAAAAAACTAGTAGGCATCTATATCAATAATAAACCGAATGGGCCTAAAATCAGCTACAGCTTGAAAAGTATTTTTTATTTTAAATATTTCTCGCTTTGTTTTTACTATGGATTGTTTGGGAGGAATCTTAATCATTACATTTTTTATATACTGATTTCTAATTCTAGAAACATGAGGTTCAGTTGGACCTAACACATGCTCTCTAAAAACATTTTGCAATGCTTTTGATAACCAACTAATGCCAGTATCTACTTTTTGATAATCTTTATGTTTTAAAGTAATTTTAATCAAACGGTAATAAGGAGGATAATGATATTGCCATCGATCTTGTATTTGTTCTTTATACATTGCTGAATAATCAGTTGATGACACCTGTTGTAATATTTGATGGTAAGGATTATAAGTTTGTATAATTACTTTTCCCTGTTGTTTTGAACGTCCTGCCCTACCTGAAACTTGAACCATCAATTGAAATGCACGTTCGTGTGCTCTGAAATCAGGAAAATTTAACATCATGTCTGCATTTAAAATTCCTACTAAAGAAACATTATCAAAATCTAACCCTTTTGATAACATTTGAGTTCCTACCAAAATATCTATTTCCCTAGACTGAAAAGCACCAATAATTTTTTGATATCCGAATTTACCACGAGTAGTATCTAAATCCATTCTACCAATAATATGATTGGGAAATAATTCTTTGAGTTCTAATTCTATTTGTTCGGTCCCAAATCCTTTAGTATCTAATGTGTTACTTCCACAGGCACCACAACTGTTAGGCATAGCCCTTTGATAATTACAATAATGACATTTTAGTTCCTGCTTGTATTTATGAAAAGTTAAACTAACATCACAATTAGGACATTGAGGTGAGACGCCACAAGTCTTACATTCTACTACTGGAGAAAAACCTCGACGATTTTGAAATAAAATAACTTGTTTTTTTTGATCTAATTCATCTTGGATTTGTTTTAATAAAGTATCTGAAAAATGACCAATCATTTCTCTTTTACGCTGCTTTTCCTTAATGTCAACCAATTGAATCTTTGGTAATTTAACCTCACCAAAACGACGTTTTAATTCAACAAAACCATATTTTTTCTCAGTAGCGTTAAAATAAGATTCTAAGGAGGGTGTTGCAGAACCAAGCAAGATTTTTCCTTGATGAAGATGAGACAAAACAATAGCTGCATCTCGTGCATTATATCTCGGAGAAGGTTCAAACTGTTTGTAAGAAGTTTCATGTTCTTCATCTACAACTATTAATCCCAAGTTATTAAATGGTAAAAAAATTGAAGAACGTGCTCCTAAAATAATTTGTGCTTTTGATTTATTTTCCAATACATTATTCCATACTTCAACACGTTCATTCATAGAATATTTGGAATGAAATACAGAAATTTGATTTCCAAAATAGTATTGAAGTCTAACAATAATTTGGGTGGTTAAGGCTATTTCTGGCAACAAAAATAGAGCCTGCTTACCAACATCTAAAATATCCTGAATTAATTTTGTGTATACCTCTGTTTTACCTGAACTGGTGACACCATGAAACAAGGTAACATCTTTAGTTTTAAAACAATCTTTGATTTCTTTTAATGCTTTATCCTGAAATTCATTAAGATTTTGTAATTGATTTCTCTCACCTGTATAGGATACCCTATCTGTTTGTATAAAATAATACTCAAGAATACCTTTGTCAACAAGTGCTTTAACTATAGCTGACGAGGAACCTGAAAAAGCTAGTAATTCTTTTAGTTTAATTGGTTTTTTTGAACTCTCTAACTGAAAAAAAGATAAAATAACATCTCTCTGCTTCTTTGCTCTTGACAATTCAGTTAACAGATTTTCTAAGTGATTTTTGTTACTGTAATTGGAATGTAAACGCACATATTTAATTAATTTTGGCTTGTACTGTTCGTAAATTTCTTCTTTTATATAAACAGCAGATTTTTGAATTAACCCATTAATAATTGGTAATACTTTCTTCTTCCCGAGAATATCAACCACCTGATGAATGGTTAGTTGAGATTGATGTTGTAAGGCCTCATAAATAAGAAATTCTTCATCATCTAAAGTTTCATTATTTTTAAAGGTTTCATTTTTAAAAATAACAGTTTCACTCTCTAATAAAAAAGCCGAAGGTAAAGCAGCCCTATAAACCTCTCCTATTCCACACATATAATAGTTAGAAACCCATTCCCAATGGTTCAATTGATGTTCTGTAACAATAGGTCTATCATCTAAAATTTGAAGAATATCTTTTGCGTCATATAGTTCAGGTTGTATTTTGTGCAATTTAAAAACCAATCCCGTATACATCTTAGTCTTTCCAAAAGAAACAGCAACTCGCATTCCTTTTTTTAGAAATTCATATTCAGATTGTGTTACAGAATACGTAAAAGTTTTCTGAATAGGTATGGGTAAAATAACATCTATAAAATGTCCTGACACTTAATTTATTAATTAAAATCCTTAAGCATAATACGTAAGAATTGAATTCATATTTTGGTTGTTGCCTCCATTTATGTTTCACTAAGAGGTTACTTCAAAACTACTGAATTTTTAGTACATTGTGATGAGAATAATAAATGGATTTATGACAAGTAATGAATGGAAATCTAAAGGTAATTTTATCCAAGTAAATAACAATCGTTTGTTTGTTATTGATACTAATAATGATGTGAATACGTCTAAAAAATCTATGGTAATTCTTCATGGATACCCTACTTCTTCGTTTGATTACTATAAAGTATTACCAGAATTATCTAAAAACTACAGAGTAATTTTACACGATCACCTTGGTTTTGGTTTTTCTGATAAACCAAAAGATGTTGATTATTCATTAGTTACACAAGCAGATATCGCTTTAGAATTATGGCGTCAGTTAGGTTTAAAAAAAATATTCTTATTTGCACATGACTACGGAACATCTGTGGCTACTGAAATTATAGCTCGCTACAATGCAAATGAATTGGATATAGAAATCGAACAGTTAATTTTAACTAATGGTAGTATTCACATTGAATTATCTCAATTAAGAACTATTCAAAAATTGCTAAAACATAAATTTTTGGGGAAGTATGTTGCTAAACTCACCAACTTTCCCATTTTCAGAAAAAACATGAAAAATATTTATTTTAACAGCTCTAAAGTAACAGATAATGAGCTTAAAGAAATGTGGAAGTTAATCGAGTTAAATGGTGGAAGAAAAATTATTCATAAACTAACTCAATATATTAATGAACGTTACACTTACTGGAATCGATGGGTTGGTGCATTAAAGGAAACTCAAATACCCACCAAGATTATATGGGCAAAAAACGATCCTATTGCCGTTCCTGCTATTGCTCAATTACTCGCAAGAGAAATACCGAATAACACGTTATATTGGATGGAAAATACAGGGCATTTTTTAATGTTAGAAAAACCTAAGGGATGGATGAAATTAATACAAAAATAAAACTTAAATGAAAAAAATAGTAATCGTATTTCTTCTTATTTTCTTTAAATCTAAAGCCCAGGATTTTAGTATCATTGAGAAAAATAGATTTGAGACAGCAGAAGATTACAAAAAAGCAGAACCTGAAATTTTAAAACTCGCTGATTACCTTCTAAGAACTCCAACAAAACCACCCAACTCAAACAGAGGAAGAGCACATATTTATATGGATTATTGGTTGTCAGGTCCAAAAGAGGAATTGATTGATGGTACAAGTTTTAAATTTATAATCACCGGAAAGGTCATAAGAATAACTAAAGGAGATGGTGAATTATTTGCAATGTTTATGGCTTCCCTGGCTAAAGCTCTTATATCTTATCCTAAACTGTCAAAAAAGAAGATTTACAAAAAAGCGTATGAAACATTAGCAAAATATTGTGCTG
>CALKFR010000065.1 GCA_938084555.1 uncultured Flavobacteriaceae bacterium
CTTACAGAATCCTCTGTTGGAGTGGTAATGGCTTCATCATAAGCATTGGTGTGTAGAGAATTACAATTGTCATAAATAGCATATAAAGCTTGGAGGGTAGTCCTAATATCGTTAAAGTCAATTTCTTGAGCATGGAGTGAACGTCCAGAAGTTTGAATATGATATTTGAGCATCTGTGCTCTGGTGTTTGCATGGTATTTATACTTTAATGCTTTTGCCCAAATTTTTCTAGCTACACGGCCAATAACTGCATATTCAGGATCTATTCCATTTGAAAAGAAAAAAGATAAGTTTGGGCCAAACTTATTAATGTCCATACCTCTAGAAAGATAGTATTCTATGTAAGTAAAACCGTTAGATAGCGTTAATGCCAATTGCGTAATTGGGTTGGCTCCAGCCTCTGCTATGTGGTAACCAGAAATTGAAACAGAATAGAAATTACGAACTTGTTTTTTAATGAAATATTCTTGAACATCTCCCATAAGTCTCAAGGCAAATTCCGTAGAGAAAATACAGGTGTTTTGTGCCTGATCTTCTTTTAAAATATCTGCTTGTACAGTACCTCTAACTTGGGTTAAAGTTTCATTTTTTATTTGTTCATAAATTTTGGTTGGTAACACCATGTCACCAGTAATTCCCAATAATAAAAGACCTAATCCGTCATTGCCCTCCGGTAACTCTCCCCTGTATTTAGGTCTTTTTAACCCATTTGAATCATAGGTTTCTTTTAATATTGATTCAACCTTATTTTCTAACGTATTTTCTTTAATATATTTTTCACAATTTTGATCTATTGCAGCATTTATGAAAAAACCCAACAACATTGGTGCTGGCCCATTAATAGTCATTGAAACAGAGGTCATAGGATGACTTAAGTCAAATCCAGAATATAATTTTTTAGCGTCATCTAAACAACAAATAGAAACACCAGCATTTCCAATCTTACCATAAATATCAGGTCTATGTCCTGGGTCATTTCCATACAAGGTCACAGAATCAAAGGCAGTAGATAAGCGTTTTGCTTCAAGTCCAAGACTAACATAATGAAAACGTCTATTGGTTCTCTCAGGGCCACCCTCTCCTGCAAACATTCTCGTTGGATCTTCACCAGTTCGTTTAAAAGGATATAATCCTGCTGTAAAAGGAAATTCTCCTGGAACATTTTCTTGCAAGTTCCATCGTAATACATCTCCCCATGCTTCATACTTAGGGAGTGATATTTTTGGTATTTTAGAATGAGATAAAGACTCACTATGTGTTTCTATATTAATATTCTTTTCTCTAACTTTAAAACTGTAAACAGGAGCTTTATATCGCTCAATTTTATCCTGCCAATTAAGTATAATTTCCCAATTATAAGGATCTAAATCCATCATTACTTTTTCAAACTGATTGATTAATAATTTTATGAAAGGCAATTCATTTTTTGAAGTTTTTTCAAGAATTTTTTTATGATCTAATCCTGTTTTTGTCAGGATATCTTTCTGATTGATTGATAACGATTTTGTGCTAAGTATAGAATCTATTGTTTTATAGATTCCAAATAATTTTTGAGCAACGTCTACTTGACTTCGTTCCTTTGTATCATAAGCTCTATTATTTTCTGCTATTTCAGATAAATAACGAATTCGTGCTGGTGGAATGATAAAAACCTTTTCAGACATTTCCTGAATGATTTCGACGGAAGAATTTAAATCTGCCCCAGTTTTCTCTACAAGCTTATTCATGATTGCTTTATATAGCGAATTCATGCCTGGGTCATTAAATTGTGAGGCTATGGTTCCAAAAACAGGCATGTCATTCATGTGTATATGCCATAAATTATTATTACGCATATATTGTTTTTTTACATCACGAACAGCATCAAGAGCACCACGTTTATCAAATTTATTAATGGCAACAAGATCCGCAAAGTCTAACATATCTATTTTTTCTAGCTGAGTAGCCGCTCCAAATTCTGGAGTCATTACATAAAGAGAGGTGTCTGAATGTTCAATGATTTCTGTATCTGATTGCCCAATTCCTGATGTCTCTAGAATGATTAAATCAAATTTTGAAGCTTTTAAAACCTCTATAGCTTCATTTACATGTTTAGATAAAGCTAAATTAGACTGACGAGTTGCTAAAGATCTCATGAAAACACGTTTGTTATTGATAGCGTTCATTCTAATTCGATCACCTAATAAGGCACCACCTGTCTTTCGTTTTGAGGGATCTACAGAAATAAGTCCAATAGTTTTATTTGGAAAATCAATTAAAAACCTTCGAACTAATTCATCAACCAAACTAGATTTTCCCGACCCCCCGGTTCCTGTAATTCCTAAAACTGGTGTTGAAGAATTTTTATTTTTTTTATGGATCTCTAACAAAGTTTTTTTTGAAATTTCTGGAAAATTTTCAGCAGATGATATAATTCGAGCGATACTCCCAGCATCTTGATGCTTTAAATGACCAATTTCATCTTTTAGAACTTTACCTATAGGGAAATCTGATTGTTTTACCAAATCATTAATCATTCCTTGTAAACCCATTTCTCTTCCATCATCTGGTGAATATATTCGAGTTATCCCATATGCCATTAAATCTTTAATTTCTTCGGGAAGTATAACACCACCTCCACCACCAAAAATTTTTATATGACTTGCATTTTTTTCTTTCAACAAGTCAAACATATATTTAAAATATTCATTATGACCCCCTTGGTATGAAGTCATCGCAATAGCATTTACATCCTCTTGTATCGCACAATTCACAACCTCCTCAACACTTCTATCATGCCCCAAATGAATCACTTCAACTCCAGTAGATTGAATAATTCTACGCATAATGTTAATTGATGCATCATGCCCATCAAATAAAGAAGCTGCAGTTACAATTCTAACTTTATTGATTGGTTTGTAAGGAGCGATATTTTCCATTTTTTTGATGATAATTTAGATTCAACTAAATACTTTTATAGAATAATTATTGTTTATTAAAAATATACATTCAAATATGATATTATTCGTAAAAAAAATATGAATTTATAAACGCAATTTACGAATTTTTCAAAAAATAGATGTTTTTTTAGCGGTATAAAAATGTATCGTTTTAAAAATCAATTATATTTGTAGGTATAATTATTTTTTTAATCTTTTAGGTACAAATGACATTTAAAGAGTTAATACAACAAGGTATACCAGATGTATTACCAGAAATAAAGGACTATGAATCTTCTATTAATCATGCTCCCAAAAGAAAAGATATTTTATCTAAAGAAGAAAAAGAGTTGGCATTGAGAAATGCATTACGTTATTTTAATCCCAAGCATCATTCAGTTTTATTACACGAGTTTGCTGAAGAACTAGAAACATATGGTCGTATTTATATGTATCGATTTCGTCCTACTTACAAAATATATGCGAGATCAATTTCTGAATATCCAGGTAAATGTGAGCAGGCTAAAGCCATTATGTTAATGATTCAGAATAATTTAGATGATGCTGTTGCTCAACATCCACATGAATTAATTACCTATGGAGGTAACGGAGCTGTTTTTCAAAATTGGGCTCAGTATTTACTCACTATGAAGTATCTTTCTGAAATGACCTCTAAGCAAACTCTAGCTATGTATTCAGGACATCCCATGGGATTATTTCCTTCAGGTAAAAATGCACCAAGAGTTGTGGTTACCAACGGAATGACCATACCCAATTATTCTCAACCAGACGATTTAGAAAAAATGAATGCCCTAGGTGTCAGTCAATATGGTCAAATGACAGCAGGGAGTTATATGTATATTGGCCCTCAAGGGATAGTTCATGGCACTACTATTACCGTTTTAAATGGTTTTCGAAAGATAGGAAAATCACCCCAAGGAAATTTATTTGTAACTGCTGGTTTGGGCGGAATGAGTGGTGCTCAACCCAAAGCAGGAAATATAGCTGGTTGTATTACTGTATGTGCAGAGGTAAATCCTAAAATTACACAGGTTCGACTAAATCAAGGTTGGATTGATGAGAAATTTACCGATATCAATAAATTGGTAACTAGAGTAAAATCAGCAAAAGAAAGCAAAGAAATTGTATCTCTTGCTTATCTTGGAAATATAGTAGATGTATGGGAAAAGTTTGATACTGAAGAGATTCATATAGATTTAGGTTCAGATCAAACATCTCTTCACAATCCTTGGGCTGGAGGGTATTATCCATGTGATATTTCTTTTGAAGATGCCAATATCATGATGGCTGAAAACCCAAAATTATTTAAGGAAAAAGTACAAGAAACTATTAGAAGGCATGCAAAGGCAATTAATAAACATACAGCTAAAGGAACTTATTTCTTCGATTATGGGAATGCATTCTTATTAGAAGCTAGTAGAGCAGGAGCAGATATTATGGCAGAAAATGGTATTGATTTCAGATATCAAAGTTATGTTCAAGATATTATGGGTCCAATGTGTTTTGATTATGGTTTCGGTCCTTTTAGGTGGGTTTGTACCACTGGAAATCCAAAAGATTTAGAAAAAACAGATCGTATAGCTTGTGAAGTTTTAGAAGAAATCATGAAAAAATCTCCATTAGAGATTCAACAACAAATGGCTGATAATATTCAATGGATTAAGGGTGCTCAAGAAAATAAATTAGTTGTTGGATCTCAGGCTAGAATACTATATGCTGATGCTGAAGGAAGAATAAAAATAGCTCAAGCATTTAATAATGCAATTAAAAAAGGAAAAATAGGTCCTATAGTTTTAGGTAGAGATCATCATGATGTTTCTGGAACAGATTCACCTTACAGAGAAACATCAAATATTTATGATGGATCTAGGTTTACAGCAGATATGGCTATTCAAAATGTGATTGGAGATAGTTTTAGGGGAGCTACTTGGGTTTCTGTTCACAATGGTGGTGGAGTTGGCTGGGGAGAGGTGATTAATGGTGGATTTGGCATGCTTATTGATGGTAGTAAAGAGTCAGCCAAAAGAATAAATTCTATGCTTTTTTGGGATGTAAATAATGGAATAGCAAGGAGAAACTGGGCTAGAAATGAAGAAGCTACTTTTGCAATAAAAAGGGCCATGAAAAATGAAAAAAAATTAAAAGTTACCATCCCCAACAAAGTAGATTTATCTTTATTTAAAAATCTAATAAATTAACAACTATGAAAATATATAAATTACTTTTTTTAATGTGTATAGCTATTCTTAGCTCATGTTCTTCAGTAAAAGTTGTTTCAGATTATGATACCCAAGTAGATTTTTCAACCTACAAAACATTTGCTTTCTATAAAAAAGGAATTGATAAGGCTTCTGTCTCAGATCTTGATAAAAAGAGAATTATGCGTGCCATAGAAAATGAGTTAAATAAAAAAGGTCTTGTTAAATCTGTAAGCCCTGATATGTTGGTTAGTATTTTTACCAAATCTAGAGAGAAGGTTAATGTAACGGATAATAATTTTGGATTTGGTTTTGGATGGGGCTACAATCCTTGGTTCTTTGGAAATTCTAATTTTAATATTAATCAGTATACAGAAGGAACCTTATTTATAGATTTTATAGATAAAAACAATAATGAACTCATTTGGCAAGGGATTGGATCTGGTGCCATGAAAATGAGTAACATAGATAAAAAGGAAGAACGTATTAAAGAATTTGTCTCTAAAATTATTTCAGCTTATCCACCCAATTTGAATAAATAGCTATAGTATTTTATAAATAATAATTCTCCTCTCTTTTTCGGGTATTCATTAAATTGCTTTTACCATCTTTTTTTAATTTATTTTTGTGTCATGTTTGAAAAAAAAAATGAATTCGATCAAGAGGACTTTTACCTTAATGAAAAAGGGTATAGAGTTTTTACAGATAAATATCATTTAAAAAGAGGGTATTGTTGTAAAAGTGGTTGTAAACATTGTCCTTATGGGTATAACAAAAAAACAGATGCTTTCAATTAATCTTTTTTTGTTTGGTATTTGTATAGGCAGATCTTTGTGAAAATTAGAAATGGTATGCTATTTTTGGGAAAAAAACTTAACATGCGTAACATCCTATTTATACTGATTTATTTTTTATACTTTCCTCTATCCTCTCAAGTTATTGAAGACGATTTTGAAGGAAACGGTACTATTGATGAATGGGTAGGTGATGACTGCAACCTTAATAGCTCTTATGCAAACCCTTATATTGAAGGAATAAACACCTCTAGTAAGGTTTTAAAATATGATGATATAGGTGGGCAGTATGCAAATGTTCGTTTTGATACGAGTCAGAATTTAGATTTAACTACAAAAAACTCATTTACATTTAAAATTTATGTGCCATCTTCAGGCCTTACAGGTAATCAAATCAATAAAGTTTCTGTTAAACTTCAAAATGGTTCGCTCCCTCAACCCTGGTCTACTCAAAGTGAAATCATAAAAAATATTTCTTTAGATCAATGGCAAGAAATTTCTTTTGATTTCGAAAATGATAATTACATCAATTTAGACCCTTCTTCACCACCACCAGTTACTAGGACGGATTTTAATAGAGTCTTAATTCAAGTAAATGGAGAAAACAATTATGATCATGTAGAAGCTTTTGTTGATGATTTTATTTTTGAAGAATCAGAGGGTGGTAATGATCCTGTTTTTAATGACTTAGTTTGGTCAGATGAATTCAATTATACTGGATCTGTAGACCCAAATAAGTGGCATCATCAGGTGATTCCAATAATAAACGGCACAGACTGGGCCAATGGAGAACAACAGCACTATACTGATCGAATATCAAATTCATATGTTAATAATGGCTCTTTAAAGATTAAAGCTATTAGAGAGAATTACACTTACAATAACTCAACTAAACTTTACACATCAGCCAGATTAAATTCAAAGTTTGCATTTCAATACGGTAGGGTAGATGTTAGGGCTAAATTACCTGCAGAAGCTGGTACTTGGCCTGCTATCTGGACTTTAGGAGCTAATATTAATGAAATAGGAAATTATTTTGGTACTACTTATGGAAGCGTTGGTTGGCCTGTTTGTGGTGAAATTGATATTATGGAGCAAAATGGATGGGAGAAAACTAACCTTATTGGTCATCTACATTATTCCAATTCTAATACCAATAGCTATCAAAACGAGGGAGGTACAACATATATTAATGATTCTAGTGGTGAATATCATATCTATTCACTGATTTGGACAGAAAATATAATTCAAATCTTATTGGATGATGTTGTCTTTTTTGAAAGAGAAAATACTCAAGAAATTCCTTATGATAATCTTCATTATTTATTGCTGAATATTGCTATGGGAGGAAATTTAGGAGGGAGTATTCCTAGCAACTTTAGTGAATCTATAATGGAAATTGATTATGTGAGAGTTTACGAGGAAAGTTCTTTGTCTACACAAAACCCTGTCATGGAAGAGATGGTTATTTATCCAAATCCTTCAGACAATAATTTAAGTGTTGAAGTTCCAGGGAATTTAATAGGAACAAAACTGAATATTTATTCCACATTAGGTCGAAAATTAGCTGCTTACACACTTTCTGAAACCAATTCTAAATTTGATATATCTTATTTCAAATCTGGAATTTATTTTTTGAGATTTGAATCCAAATTTGGAGTATACACCAAAGAAATTATAAAAAAATAAATTCATAAAAAATTCATTTTAAGTTTAAATTAACTTAAAATTTCAGCCATTTGAGCTTGAAGTTCAGCGGCTTTTTTTGATGCTGCTTTTGCAAAATCGTCTTCTTTGGAGGCATACAGTATTCCACGAGATGAATTGATTAATAACCCAACCTGATTATTCATTCCGTATTTACAAACTTCTTGTAAGTTTCCTCCTTGTGCACCTACACCCGGTACTAATAAAAATGAATTAGGAATAATTCTTCTAATTTCTTCTAAATAAGACGCTTTAGTAGCACCTACTACATACATTAAATTTTCGGAGTTTTTCCAACTTTTAGAAGTCTCTAAAACCTGTTTATAAACTTCTTTTCCTTCTATTTCTTTGGTTTGAAAATCAAAGGCACCAGTGTTAGAGGTTAACGCGAGTAGAATAGTGTGTTTGTTTTTAAAAGATAAGAATGGTTCTACTGAATCTCTCCCCATGTAGGGAGCTACAGTTATACTGTCAAATAATAAATCTTCAAAAAATGCTTTAGCATACATGCTAGATGTATTTCCAATATCTCCGCGTTTTGCATCTGCAATTGTAAAAATTTCAGGATGTTTATCGTTAATATATTTGATTGTTTTTTCTAAAGAAATCCAACCTTTTATTCCATATGCCTCATAAAAAGCGGTATTAGGTTTATAGGCAACACACAAATGATGAGTGGCATCAATAATAGCTTTATTAAACTCAAAAATGGGATCCTCTTTTTGTAAAAGAAAAGATGGGATTTTATTTAGATCTACATCTAAACCAATGCATAGAAATGATTTCTTTTTTTGAATTTGAGTTACAATCTCTGCTGTAGTCATCTGTCTTTTTAAAAGTTATACAAAGGTACATATTTTTAAGACTTTCTGTTATCTTTGTTTAAGAGTCATTCTTTATGATACAATTTATACTTAATAAGTTTTTTTATGGAGTTTTAACACTTTTTGGAGTAGTTACTGTCATTTTCTTGCTTTTTAATGTTTTACCGGGAGATCCAGCAAGAATGATGCTAGATCAGCGAGAAGATTCTGATCAGCTTCAGAACATAAGAAAAAAATATGGCTTTGATCAATCTTTAACCACTCAATATATTTATTATTTAAATGACTTATCTCCACTATCAATGCAGTCAAATAAAATAGAAGATTATACTTTTTTGAGTAATGGTAAATATTCTCACAAAACACTTTTCTCTATAGATACCTATACCTTAGTTTTAAAATTTCCTTATTTAAGAGAGTCATTTCAAAAAAATGGGAAAAAGGTATCAGATATTATATCTGAAACTCTTCCAAATACTGCTATTTTAGCACTATTTTCAATTTCTATAGCAATTGGTTTTGGACTATTTTTTGGAATTCTATCTGCATTATATAAAGATACCTGGTTTGATAGATTAATAGCTGTGGTTAGTACTTTTGGAATGAGTGTTCCTTCATTTTTCTCTGCAATTTTGTTTGCCTGGATATTCGGTTTTCTTCTTCACAATTATACGAGTTTAGAAATGACTGGGAGTTTATACGTTGTTGATGACTTTGGTGAGCAAATAAATATTCAATGGAAAAATTTAATACTTCCAGCTATAGTCCTTGGTATTCGTCCATTAGCGGTTATCATTCAATTAATGAGAAATTCTTTACTTGAAGTTTTAAGTCAAGATTACATAAGAACCGCAAAAGCTAAAGGGTTAACAGAGTATCAAGTAATTAAAAACCATGCATTAAAAAATGCTTTAAATCCGGTTGTTACAGCAGTTTCTGGATGGTTTGCCTCTATGTTGGCCGGTGCTGTTTTTGTTGAATACATTTTTAATTGGAATGGACTTGGGAAAGAAATTGTAAATGCACTAAACACCTTAGATTTACCTATAATTATGGGAAGTGTATTGGTAATCGCTACCTTATTTATCATCATAAACATATTGGTAGATGTCATGTATAGTTGGCTAGACCCTAGAATTAGATTACAATAGGATGAAGAAATTTTTATTATTAGCATTATTATTAGTTTCAATAGGATGTCAAAGACCAACTGAGTTTTCAGATGAAGCATTACAAGATGAATTTATTAGTATCAACCAACAAGAACTTACACTAAGCAGTATTTTAACTAAGCACAAAGGAGAAAAAATTCTTATTGATATTTGGGCTTCTTGGTGTAGAGATTGCATAGTAACTTTACCAGAACTGAAGAAATTACAAAATGAAAATCCAGATGTTCATTTTGTTTTTCTATCACTTGATAAAAGTAAAGAAAGATGGGCTAGAGCTATAGATCTTTTGAAGATTAAAGGTGATCATTATTACATGAAAACAGGTAAAAAAGGTGCGCTTGGAAAGTTTTTAAACCTTTGGTGGATTCCAAGATATGTGGCGGTAAATGAATTTGGAGAAATCACATTATTTAAGGCAACAAAAATTACAGATAAAAACATTCTTAAAGCCCTTAAAATTAAGTAATTTAGCCGCTTTTAAAAATATAAAAATATGAGAAATAATATTGTTGCTGGAAATTGGAAAATGAATAATGATGCAACTCAAACAAGGGTATTAATTAATGATTTAAACAAAGCATTAGAGGAGGTTTCTATTAATTGTAGAGTGTTAATTTCACCTACATCTATTAATTTAACTTCTGCTGTAGCATTAACTCAAGATTCTGTAATTGAAGTTTCGGCTCAGAATATGCATCAAGCTAAAAGTGGAGCTTTCACTGGAGAAATTTCAGCAGAAATGTTAAAAGATGTGGGTGTTAAAACTGTAATTTTAGGTCATTCAGAAAGAAGAACATATTTTGGTGAAGATGATAAAATCTTAACCGAGAAAGTAGCATCTGCTCTTGAAAATAATTTGGAAGTAATTTTTTGTTTTGGTGAATCATTAGAAGATCGTAAATCAGAGAATCATTTTAATGTTGTGGAAAGTCAATTAAAAAATGTGGTACTTTCTTTAAGTGCATCCTCGTGGAAGCATATCGTATTGGCATATGAGCCTGTTTGGGCTATCGGAACAGGAGAAACTGCAAGCCCTGAACAAGCTCAGGAAATGCACGCTTTTATTAGAAGCCTATTAGTAGACACTTATGGTTCATCTGTAGCTGAACATGTTTCTATTTTATATGGAGGGAGTGTAAAACCAACCAATGCAAGAGAAATTTTCTCTAAAGAAGATGTAGATGGTGGATTAATTGGTGGTGCTTCATTGAAAGCATCAGACTTCACAGGTATTATCTCTGCTTTTTAATACTTTTTTAATTTTATGGATTCCATTTACATAGCTTATGAATTCTCACTATCACCAAGAGATCCAGCTACTGAAATATTAATTGCAGAACTTGGTCATGTGGGTTTTGAAAGTTTTGTTGAGAACGATAATGGGGTAACTGCTTATATTCAAAAACAAGAATGGAACTCTAAAATTTTAGACAACTTATATGTTTTAGGTTCCCCTGAATTTAAAATTAGGTTTTCTCATCATGAGGTTATTCAAACGAATTGGAATAAAGAATGGGAGAATAATTTTAATCCAATTCAAGTAGATGGGGAAGTTAGTGTTCGTGCTCCGTTTCATAAAAACCCTTCTTTGAAGTTTGATATAGTGATAGAGCCTAAAATGAGTTTTGGAACTGGTCACCACGAAACAACTCATATGATGATTCAGCATTTATTAGCACTAGATTTAGAAAATAAAAAAGTCTTAGATATGGGTTGTGGCACTGGTATTTTGGCCATTTTTGCTGAAATGAAAGGAGCTCAACCTATAGATGCAATAGATATTGATAGCTGGTGTTATAAAAACTCTCTAGAGAATGTTCAAAGAAATCGTTGTAAATACATCACTGTCTTAGAGGGAGATTCTTCCTTATTGAAAGGGAGAAAATATGATGTGATTATCGCTAATATCAATAGAAATATTTTACTCTCTGATTTGAAAACGTATACAGATTGTTTGAATGAAAATGGAGTTTTATTGCTAAGTGGATTTTATAAAGAAGATGTCACCATTATAGAAGAGGAAGTAATTAAACATGGCCTATATTTTGATAACTTAATACAAAAGAACAATTGGGTAGCAATAAAGTATATGAAACCATAAATTTTTTTTTATAAATTTGTAGTAATGAGTACAAAAGAAAAAATTAAAGAAGAAGAAGTTGTTCTTAATAAGAAAGTAAATCAACATCATATTGTATTGCATAATGATGAGGTAAATACATTTGATTTTGTAATAAATTCTTTAATTAGTGTTTGTGAACACACAGAAGAGCAAGCAGAACAATGTACTTGGTTGGTTCATTTTAAAGGAAAATGTACTGTAAAAACTGGAGAGCTTAAGGAGTTAGAACCTCGTTGTTCTAAATTGTTAAGCCTAGGGCTATCTGCAGAATTAGTCTAAGATGGAAAATATTTTTAAATACTTCGATTTTTCTCCATTCAAAAAAGACTATTCAAACGCTTTCAACGGAAATCAGATTTCTTATTCAGAATTAAATGCTCAGCACTTTCTAATATTTGAAAAAGAGAAAGCTATTTTTAATTTATATGTATCTAAATATTCAGCAAAAGTAGATATTGGAAATAAACCTCCAGAAATTTTAGAACTTCTTGTAACTAATTATGACAAGAGTAACCCTGAACACAGAATAGCCTTAAGAAGATATTTAGGGTAATAATTTTAATCAGTTTATCTTAAACTAACATATTATGAAGTTTCGAAATTTAAAAATCAATTCAAAAATAGCCTTAATCCTTTGTCTATTCTTTTTTAATTGTAATCAAAATAACAGCTGTAAGTTTTTAGATGATCACAATCAATTATTAAAACCAATTGTTTTAAAAAAATTTGATGATGATGTTCAAAAGGTTTTTAAAAATGCTGGTTTAGAAGTCACTGTCAATGCCTTTCTAATTAATGAGGAGTTAGATTCAGTTTCTAACAATCACTACACAGCAAATTTAATTTCTAATTATTTTAATAAGAGTATGTCTCAATATTCTTCTGCATTTCTTGAAATATATTGCGATTCAATCGCTAGGATTAGCTCTAAGCCTGTTTCTAGATTTGAATTTGACGAATTATACAATCAATCATTAGACTAATTGACCTTAGCCTTTTTTCTTTAATTTTGAGGTGTCTTTTTTTTTAAAAAAAAAACTACTATCAATAAGTTTCTTTTATTGACCTTGGTAAGATTATTTTACGATACTGATAAAGCTCCGCTTTTAGAATCAAAACCTTTCAAAATCAAAAAAGCAAGCTTAGCGATACGTAAAAAACATTTTTTTATGCTAAGGAGTAGCCTCGCTGATCCTACAAAGCTCCGCTTTGAAAATAGTACAATTAAAAAAAACGCTCAAGCAAGCTTGGCGTTTTTTTTAATTGTACTATTTATTCGTGACCATGACAGGATTCAAACCTGTAACCTCTTGAGCCGTAATCAAGTGCGCTATTCAGTTGCGCCACATGGCCAAATTCGGGTGCAAATATAGGAGTGTTTTTCTTATTTAGAAAGTCTAGACAATCTTTTTTATAAATTTATTTCTTTTTTAAAAGCATGAAGAATAGGTTCAGATTTTTCTAAATCTTTTTTAAGTATATATAATTCTACAGAATCCATAGATGAACCAAAACCTGCTAACCTAGCAGATTCTGGATGATTTTTCACCAAGGAGTTAATGTTGTTTTCTGCTAATAAGTTTCTTATGCTATTAATTATTATAAGTGAACTGGTGAATATTTTTATATATTCTGTTTTCATAATTATAAATTTTTAATCTAATGAATTAAGCGTTACATAACTTCTCCAACCAACAATAGCTAACTGAATTTTTGATGCTTTAGCAAGATCCAATCTTTTTTTTGTGAATGAAGGAAGAATAGCTTTATTAACCTTTGCTAATATTTTAAAAAATTGTTTTTTCATTTTAATAAATGTTCTTATTCAAATATAGCTAAAAATAATAGTGTTATAAACTCATTTCTTAAAGTAAGATAGTCTCTATTAATGTAGTTTTCTTTTTGATATTTAAATAGTTTAATTCAATAATTTTAATAAATGTTCTTATTCTAGAAGATTAAATGTGATAAAATGATGAGTAATAATTTAATAATTTTTAAAACAAATGTGATCATGCTTTTTAGTTTTTTAAGATTAAATAATTGGTAATTCTAGAATTATTTATTTAATATATACTATTGAAATCATAACTAGCAAGTAGAAACAGTAAAAATGATGCAATCAATTTTAAATTTATAATTATATAGTGTAATTTAGTTTATAAATGTAAGTTGGTATACTACGATATTGTTAATAAATTAAATCTATATTATATATTAATATTAAAATATGTAATAAAATAAAGGCTTTTTGGGTTCTTTTTTAAAAAAAACATCTCTTTAAACCTATTTTTAGATCAAATCCATCTTTTTGGATATATGAAACGTATAAAAATGTATCTTCGTTCAAAAAAATAAAACATGAGTTTTTTTTTAATACTAATAGGCTTTATTTTATTAATTTACGGAGGAAATTGGCTATTAAAATCAGCAGTATCTATCTCTTTAAACTTAAAAATTCCAAAAATTATTATTGGAATGACTGTTGTTTCTTTCGCTACTTCCGCCCCTGAGCTTATCGTTAGTATTAATTCTGCTGTAAATGGTTTTCCAGACTTAGCTCTTGGTAATGTCATAGGGTCAAACATTGCTAATTTAGCCTTGGTACTTGGTATTACTCTATTAATTGCTCAAATTGACGTTCAAAAAAGTTTCTTTACAACCAACTGGCCTGTTATGATGGTAGCTTCTATGCTACTTTTTTACTTTCTCCATAATGATTATTTAATATCTGATTTTGAAGGTCTTATTTTAGTTCTTCTTTTACTATTTTTCCTAGTATATCTTTTTCGCTTTCAAAATCAAGATTTCATGGAAGATCTTCCAGAGGATAAAGATATTTTACCAACCTATAAAACATTTACATTTTTTATATTAGGTAGTGTTAGTTTATGGGGTGGTTCGGAAATGCTAATCACAGGAGCTACAGATTTAGCAACTACTCTTGGTGTTGGTGAGAGACTTATTGGAGTTACTGTTGTATCAGTTGGAACTAGTATTCCTGAATTAGCTGCGTCAATTATAGCAGTGCTAAAAAAAGAAAAAGCAATTTCTTTGGGTAATCTAGTGGGTTCTAATATATTTAATATTCTTGCCGTCGTTGGAATTACCTCATTAATTACCCCAATAACTGCTAATGATAAAGTGATCTATACCAACGATATTTATTGGATGTTATTAGTGTCTATAGTGCTACCAATTTTAGTTTTGTTACCAAAAAAAATGGAATTAAAGAGAAAAAGTGGTATTATTCTCTTATTACTTTATGTGGTTTTCTTGTACCAAACTATTAAATAAAAAAAAACCGCAAAAATATTAATTTTGCGGTCTTTTGTGATATCTGCTAATTATTTAATATTAGCAGATTTTACAGTTTTTATAATTCTTCCTGCGATTTTGTATGGATCTCCATTAGATGCAGGTATTCTGTCTTCCAACCAACCTTTACAGCCTTTTTCAACTGTAATAATTGGAATTCTAATAGAAGCACCTCGGTCTGATACTCCATATGAAAAATCGGTTATTGCAGCAGTTTCATGATCTCCTGTTAAACGTTGATCATTAAACTCTCCGTATACGGCAATGTGTTCATTAACTACAGGTCTAAATGCTTCACAAATTTTCTCATAAGTTTCTTGAGAACCACAAGTTCTTAAAACAGTATTTGAGAAATTTGCATGCATACCAGAACCATTCCAATCTAAATCTTTTCCTAATGGCTTTGGATGGTACTCAATATAATATCCATATTGTTCAGTTAATCTATCTAATAAATAGCGAGCAATCCATATTTCATCTCCAGCTTTTTTTGCTCCTTTTGCAAATAATTGAAATTCCCACTGTCCAGAAGCAACCTCTTGGTTGATTCCTTCAAAATTTAAACCAGCATCGATACATAAATCTGCATGTTTTTCTACTAATTCTCTTCCATGAGTATTTTTACCACCTACAGAACAGTAGTACATACCTTGAGGAGCAGGATATCCACCAATTGGAAAACCGAGAGGTAATTGAGTTTTGGTATCCATGATAAAGTACTCTTGTTCAAAACCAAACCAAAAGTCATTATCTTCATCTTCAATAGTAGCTCTTCCGTTAGACTCATGAGGAGTTCCGTCAGCATTTAAAACTTCTGTCATTACTAAGTATCCATCTCTTCTAGAAGGATCAGGATAAATAGCAACTGGTTTTAATAAACAATCTGAAGAATCTCCAGACGCTTGTTTTGTTGATGAACCATCAAAAGACCATATTGGACAATCTTCTAATTTTCCGCTAAAGTCGTTTTCAACTTTAGTCTTACTTCGCATGTTTTGAGTTGGATAGTAACCGTCTAACCAAATGTACTCTAATTTAGACTTGCTCATATTGTAGTTTAGTGAGTTAATTAGTTACAAATATAAAACGAAAAGAGTATTTAAATCTTATAAAAATTAGTGAAAATGATTTTTTTTTTAAAACTTTATTCACAATTATTAAATTACTAATTAAGAGGGTGTTAGAATCATTTTTCTTTAAAAAAAAGGCTAAATTTTGAGAATTTATAAACATCGTTTTTTGACTAAAAACTACTACAACGTTTTCGCTTTTAAGATTTAATAAGGAAAAAGAAAACAATCCGTACTTTTGTGCAAAATGTTTTATTAAAATGAGTCAAGAAGTTTCAAAAAGATATGCTCAAAGAGGTGTTTCAGCATCCAAAGAAGATGTTCATAATGCAATTAAAAACATTGATAAAGGATTGTATCCAAAATCATTTTGTAAAATAGTCCCAGATTATTTAACAAACGATAATGATTATTGCATGGTTATGCATGCAGATGGTGCAGGAACCAAATCTTCACTAGCCTACATGTATTGGATGGAAACAGGTGATTTATCTGTATGGAAAGGAATAGCACAGGATGCATTAATTATGAATATTGATGATTTACTTTGTGTTGGTGCTACAGATAATATCATGTTGTCTTCTACAATTGGGAGAAATAAAAGTAAAATCCCAGGTGAAGTTTTATCGGCTATCATAAACGGTACAGAAGAATTAATTGAAGATTTGAAAAAGTTTGGAGTAACTATTCATTCAACAGGGGGGGAGACTGCAGATGTTGGAGATTTGGTAAAAACAATTATTGTAGATTCTACAGTTACAGCAAGAATGAAGCGAACTGACGTAATTGATAATTCAAACATAAAAGCAGGAGATGTAATTGTTGGTTTAGAATCGTTTGGACAAGCTACTTACGAATCAGAATATAATGGAGGTATGGGTTCAAATGGGCTTACATCTGCAAGACACGATGTTTTTCATAAATATTTAGCTGTAAAATACCCCGAAAGTTTTGATGCTGCTGTGCCAGAGGATTTGGTGTATTCAGGAACAATAAAATTAACTGATCAAATAGAAAACTCCCCGCTAAATGCAGGAAAGCTTGTATTGTCTCCAACTAGAACTTATGCACCAATAATTAAAGAGATTTTGTCAAAATTTACATCAGACACTATTCATGGGATGATTCATTGCTCAGGTGGTGCTCAAACAAAGATTTTACATTTTGTTGATAATTTACATATTGTAAAAGATAATATGTTTTCAATACCACCCTTATTTAAATTAATTCAAGAGCAATCTAAAACAGATTGGAAAGAAATGTATCAGGTGTTTAATTGTGGTCATAGAATGGAAATATATGTTTCACCAGCTATAGCAGAAGACATCATAAAGATTTCTAAATCCTTTAACGTAGATGCAAAAATTGTTGGGAGGGTTGAGGCTTCTGATGTTAAAAAATTAACGATTACTAGTGAATTTGGAGTTTTTGAATACTAATATTTAACCTTATTTTTAAATCAATTAATCTTATAAAAAGTGTAATTTAGCTTTCAACGAAAAGATACCCAATGTTAGATAAAATTAGAATTATTAAACAACGTTATGATGAAGTTTCTGATTTGATTATTCAACCAGAAATCATTATGGATCAAAAACGTTATACACTTTTGAGTAAAGAGTATAAAGACCTTGGAAATGTTGTTAAAAGAGGTGAGGAGTATCAAACTTTATTAAATAATATTGAAGAAGCTAAGGAAATAATAGCAGACGGATCTGATGCTGAAATGGTTGAAATGGCCAAAATGGAAATGGATGATGCTTCTAATCGAATCCCTGAATTAGAGGAAGAAATTAAGTTTTTATTAATTCCAAAAGATCCAGAAGATTCAAAAAATGCGGTTGTAGAATTAAGAGCAGGAACTGGTGGTGATGAAGCAAGTATTTTTGCAGGAGATTTGTTTAGAATGTATACAAAATATTGTGAAGGTAGAGGATGGAAAGTTTCTACAGTAGATTTCAGTGAGGGAACAAATGGTGGTTTTAAAGAAATTCAGTTTGAAGTTTCTGGAAATGATGTTTATGGAACCTTAAAGTTTGAGGCTGGTGTTCATCGAGTTCAACGCGTACCTCAAACCGAAACACAGGGTAGGGTTCATACTTCAGCAGCAACATGTATGGTGTTTCCAGAGGCTGAAGAATTTGATGTTGAAATTAACCCAAAAGATGTAAGAATTGATTTTTTCTGTTCTTCAGGGCCAGGAGGGCAATCTGTAAATACAACCTATTCTGCAGTTCGTTTAACTCATATTCCAACGGGTTTGGTAGCACAATGTCAAGATCAGAAATCACAACATAAAAACAAAGAAAAAGCATTTAAAGTGTTACGTTCTCGTTTGTATGATATGGAATTAGCAAAGAAAAATGCTGAAGATGCAGCAAAACGTGGTTCTATGGTTTCTTCAGGAGATCGTTCTGCAAAAATTAGAACTTATAATTATCCACAGGGTAGAGTAACCGACCATCGAATTGGATTAACATTATATGACTTGTCTAATATTATAAATGGAGATATTCAAAAAATTATTGATGAACTCATGTTGGCTGAGAATACAGAAAAGTTAAAAGAGCTAGGCGATAGCATATAACAATAAATAGTACTTAAATTCCTCTTTGTTTATTAATCTCATCTTGTAATTGTCTTCTTAGTCTTTGATCACTTTCTATAGATTTTTTCTTAAATGTGATTAATTCCTTCTCTGCCTCTTGAAGATTTTCTTTGGCACTCAAAATGACCTTATAACTATTTTTGTACTTAAAGATAAAGAAACTTAATACACCAACAAGAAGAATGAAAATCATCCAAGAAATAATCTTATAACTACTTTTAGTCAATTCAATTCCAAAGAAAAACATACTATTTCTCATACGAATAGCAGTTGTCTTTTCGGCGATACTTCCTAAAAGAACTTTATTAATATTGTTTAAATCTTGTTCTAATTTATTTATTTTTTCAATTTTTACATCAAGTTCATTATTTAGCTGTTCAATAGAATCTGATACCTTATTTCTCAAAGAAGTAAACCTACTCTTTCTAATAACTTTAAATTCTTTATATGAGCTTGACGTATTATATATTAAATCAAATTTACCTTTAGTAGATATTGTATCCTTTTGTTGAGAGAGCGATGGAGTTAATATAAATAGAGTTATGCCAAATAATAAAATAGACTTCATAAGATTTATTTAATAGCATGTAATGTAATAAAAAAACCCAAACTATATAGGTTTGGGTTTTTATTATAAGCGAATTAATAATTTATTTTACTTTTTCAACAATTGCCTTAAAAGCTTCTGGATTGTTCATAGCTAAATCAGCTAAAACTTTACGATTTAACTCTATATTATTAGCTTTTACTTTACCCATAAACTGAGAGTAAGACATTCCATGCAAACGTGCAGCTGCGTTAATACGCATTACCCATAATGAACGAAAGTTTCTCTTATTGTTTTTGCGGTCTCTATAAGCATATGACATTGCTTTTTCTACCGCATTTTTTGCTACTGTATAAACGTTTTTTCTACGTCCGAAGTAACCTTTTGCTGCCTTCAAGATTTTTTTTCTTCTTTTTCTTGAAGCTACTGAATTTACTGATCTTGGCATAATTCAAATTGTTTTTTGTAGTAGGCGGTTTAAAATAAACACTTAATTGAGCCTAACTCCATGGTTAATAATTAAATTCCCTGGTTAAACTTATTTCAAGTTTAACATTTGCTTAATGTTAGACTCGTC
>CALKFR010000066.1 GCA_938084555.1 uncultured Flavobacteriaceae bacterium
AAAAAAAATTATAAACTATCAACAAGAAAAGCTAAATGATAGAGGGATTAAATCTAATTCAATTTGGTCTGTATTTACAGATGATAAAAATAGAATTTGGCTTGGTTATTATAATCAAGGTATAGATGTACATGACGATAATTATAATAAATTTAATACCATTGAAAGTACACTAAATCTTTCGAACTCACTAAACAAGAATTCTGTTACTAGTATTGTAAAAGACAGGAGGGGTAGATTTTGGATTAGTATGTTTGATGGTGGTGTTGATGTTTATGATCCGGAAGATAAAGTATTTGTGAATTTATTTGATCAAAATAATAATATCTCCAAAGGATTAGACCGTTTAGCGATTCCAACTATTTTTATAGATAGTAATGATAATGTTTGGGTTGGTACTTGGGAATCAGGCTTATTTTTATTAAAAAATAAAAGTAAAAAGTTTGTAAATATAAGCATGTCTTCTAAGAATAGCGTATTTAAATCTAATAGAATAATGAGTTTTGATGAAGACTCAAACGGAACTATATGGATTGGTACTTTTTTAAGTGGACTGTATTCATATGACCCAGTCAAAGAAATTTTTAAACATCATGATTCATCAGAATTTAAAAAATTTAATATTAATACAAGTAATATTAGAAAAGTATTGGTTGATCATGATGACAATGTTTGGCTTGGTTCTAGGGCGGGCTTATTTAAAGTTGAGTCTTCTTTGAATAACACTTTTAAAGTTAGTTCTCTAAATAAAGAAATGAATGCCGATTTAGAAGTAAATTTTAATGATTCAATAATACCTAGTATTGTATTTAGCTTGTTTGAGGATTCAAAAAACAACTTATGGATTGGAACACTGGGGGATGGTCTTTCTAAATATAGTATTGAAAATAAAGCATTTCAAAGGTATGATAAAAATACAGGTCTTATTCATGAAACTGTTTTTTCAATTATTGAAGATCATAATGGAGCTATTTGGATTGGTGGTAACAAGGGTCTTACAAAATTAAATACACAAAGAAATACCTATATAGATTTTAGTAAAAAGGATGGATTATTATCCAATAGTTTTAATTACAATGCTGTATACAAAGATCTTAACAATGTATTATATTTTGGCTCCTCTAGGGGGATAAATTACTTTAATCCTGATGAGATAAGCTATAATCAGGAAAAATCAATAGTCTATTTATCTAACTTAAGGATATATAATGATTTGATTAAGCCAGACAAGGATCAGAGTCCATTAAAAGAGGTCATCTCGAAAACTAAAGAATTAGTATTAAATCACAATCAAAGAGTTTTTACGATTGATTATGTTGGGATCAATTATACTCGAAGTAAAAACAATCAATATGCTTATTTTTTAGAGGGTTATGATAATGAATGGAATTATGTAGAAACCACAAGAAGTGCTACTTATAAAAATATTCCTGCAGGTGATTATACTTTTATGGTTAAGTCTTCTAATAATGATGGTATTTGGAACAATATTCCTACAACATTGAAGATTAAAATTCTACCAGCTTGGTGGTCAACTAAAATAGCAATTATGAGTTACTGTTTTTTCTTATTGTTGTTAGGGTATTTTATCTATAAATTTCTAATCACTAGAATTGAAGAAAAAAGAATTTTACATTTAGAAAGACAAGAGTACAAGCAGTTTGAGGCCCTAAATGCAAAAAAAATACAATTTTTTACAAATATTTCTCATGAATTTAGAACACCTCTAACACTTATTCTAACTCCGTTAGAAGATATCATCCAAAATACAAAGAATAAATTACCTAAAGAAATTAAAGAAAAGCACAATATTATTTTTAAAAATGCTAAGCGTCTTTCGAGACTCATCAACGAGCTTATGGATTTTAGGAAGCTTCAATTCAATAAAATGACAATCAATGCTTCTCAAATTAATATTGTACCATTTATTCAGGAGGTGGTTAGTCATTTTGAAGAGGAATCATTTCTTAAAAATATCATGTTAACTGTTGATTATGATCAGGACGATCTCATGATATGGTCTGACCCATCTATGCTAGAAAAAATTATTTTCAACTTATTATCAAATGCATTTAAAGCAACACCAATAGGGGGTTTAATAACTGTTCATGTAAATAAATCCCATGAATTAATAGACCTTCCTTTAGTAAATGAAAATAGACCTATTGAAGCATTAGAAATTATTATAAGAGATACTGGGCTTGGCATCAAAGAAGAAAATCTAACCAAGGTTTTTGACCGTTTTTATCAAGCTGATGAAATGAATGAGCAATATTATGGTGGAACAGGAATTGGTTTAGAACTAGTTAAGAACTTTGTAAATATGCACAAAGGTAAAATTGTTTTAACCAGTAAAGAAAATGTTGGAACTCAATTTAAAATTTACTTTCCGTTGGGGTATCACCATCTCAAAACCGTAGACATTAATAAAGAAGATAATAAGGTTATTAATCAATACTCAGAATCTCAAAATAAAAACATAGAGGAGGTTGATCCATTGTTAGAGGAAGAGTACACTAATAAAAAAATAGTTTTAATTGTTGAAGATAATGCGGAGTTGAGATCGTACATTAAAAATGAATTGATTACTGAATATAGTATTAAAGAAGCAGAAAATGGCTTGGAGGGATTGGAAAAAGCAAGTAAATATATGCCAGATATTATTATTACAGATGTTATGATGCCAATAATGGATGGTTTTGAATTATGCTCAAGAGTTAAAAGTGATTTAAAAACGAGTCATATACCTATTTTAATGGTTACTGCAAAAGGAATGCAAATAGATAAAGTTAAAGGAATAGATTCCGGGGCAGATGTTTATTTAAATAAGCCCTTTAATATGAGGGTTTTAAAATCTCACCTAAACCAATTAATTACTAGTAGACAAGTTTTATTTGATAAGTATTTTAATAGTGTGAGTACTACAATAAGTTCAGATCGAACAACTTCTTTAGATAAAGAGTTTATGAACAATGTTCTTAATTATATTAATAAAAATATAAATGACGAAAAATTAAATGTAGAAAACCTTGCTGGACAATTACTTTTGAGTAGAAGTAAATTATACCGTAAAATCAAGGCTTTAACTGGAGATACAGCAAATGAGTTAATTAGAAAGATTCGTTTGGAAAAAGCAAAACAAATCATTGAAACTACAGAATATACCATAAGTGAGGTTTGCTATAAAGTAGGTTTTTCTTCTCCATCATATTTTACTAAATGTTTTAAAGATTATTTTGAATTTTTACCCACAGAGCTTAGAGAAAATTCAAAATAATTTTGTAATTTAAGAGATGTACTAAACTTGTACTAAATAAAAAATAACTTTAATTTACATTTATTTTAGTTTACATCCCCCAATAATTTATAACCCCAAAAGTTTTTTTCTACCTCCCAATAAAGGTTTTTACCCCAATAATATTAGCACCCCTTTAAATATTTTTTATTTTTTAAATTCATGTAGTGTGAATATATATCAACTAATTAATTAAAAACCAAAAACCAAACATCATGAAAAAAACAGTATTAATTTTATTATTGGTTATTCCCAATTTGCTACTAGCTCAACAAAAAAAAGATTTTGTGCGAAGTTCTCTTCACATGCATTTAGTTGATGATTTTAGTTTTGATAATGGAGACAAAGTCTTAAACTCCTACAATAAGTTTCAATTCCCTCAAAATTATAATGACCATCGTATAGATTTAAATAAGATTAAATTATCTGAATATGAATTAACAGATGAGGAAAAAGAAGCTTCAGGAAAGAAAGAAAGTTTATTGGGAGCTGCTATTTCAGACGCTGCTAAAGGAGCTGTAGCTGGAAGTACAGGAGGATTAGTAAAAGTTCAGGATAATTCTATGGTTAAGTTACAACTTAACAAGTATAACACATCCAATAAGATGGCTCATGAGATCATTAAAAAGTGGTTTAATATACAAGAAGATGGTTCTTATAATATGGGTACAGTTACTTTAAGGTCATTACAAACCAAAACCATGGAAATGGCGGCAATAGCTGATGCATCCGGAACTGGAGGAATTGATCAAATGAATTCATTAATTAACAATACGTTTGTTGTATATACTCGATTAAATTATGTAAGTAATGCCATAGCAGCTGAAGCGATAAGACAAGTTGCGTATCAACAGGTTACCAAATTACCTGCTATGTTACAAGCTAAAGGTTATAAAGCTGCTGATAAAATTTATGAAAAAACCTCTGAAGGTTTTTCTGTTTGGACTACAGCCTGGTTATATAGATTGAAATGGGACCAAGATGTATTTAATTTATTTATCTCTACCATAGATCAAGAAAAGCAAGCAATTGATTTAGAAAAATTTGCTGCTGCTAATTTTGAATTGGAATTTATAAGCCAAGAAAAAGCAACATCGCTAGTAACTTTTTCATTAAAAAAAGAAGACAAAGGGAGAACAGAACAAGATGTATTTGACTTGTCTACCATAAGAAATATGGATAAGGTACTAGTTAAATTACAGAAGAAAAATGATATATTTAAACCTATATTTCCTTTACGTGACGATTTTTCATTAGCTGCCGGTAAAAAAGAAGGAATAGATGGTGGAGAAACTTTTGAAGTTTTGGAAACAAAAAACGGAAAATATAAAAGAATAGGTACCATGAAAGTTGATAAAAATAGAGTTTGGGATAATACCTGGACTGGAGAAGATATTGAGCCTGGGCTTACCTATTTCAAGAAGGGTAGTAAAAAATATGTACCTGGAATTCACTTTGTAAGACTAATTAAATAATAACATATGAAATTTTTAAAAATCTGTATAATAGCTTTATTAATAGTACCTATTAATTCTTTATTTTCTCAAACAAATAGTAATAGAGAAGTAACTGAGCAAAGAACAAGAAACTGGCAATATGAATCTATATGTAGCGAATCTGGAGGAACAGGAAGTTCTTACTTAATTCAAGTTACTTCTTATGTTGGAGATGTTCGGTTGGCACTCAACCAAGCTAAAAAAAATGCCATCCATGCTGTTTTGTTTAAAGGAGTTGCTGGAAATAATTTAGGTTGTACAGCCAAAGAGCCATTAATTAAAAATGGGGTCTACAATGACAATTTTGAATATTTTGAAGATTTCTTTTACAATACAAGACAGTACAATCAGTATGCTACTTCGCCCTCTGGTACTGCTGAATCTTCAGAAAAGTTAAAAAGAAAAATGAATAAAGTAACATTCATTATTTCTGTAAACGTAGATGAGTTAAGAAAAAAATTAGAATATGATAAAATTATAGAACCTATGGGTGCTGCATTGGGTGGAGGCAGTGGAATGAAGCCTACGATTATGATTTTTCCAAGTGATGGTTGGTTAAAAGATAATGGATATGCGAAGTTTGTAGATAATCAAGGTGTTAAAACTTTAGTGCCAGATTATGCTTCAGCACTTTTAGATAAAAATCTAAATATAGCCATTAGTACTTTAGATAAGATGGTGTCTGAAAGAGGGTATCCTACAGTAAGATTGGCTGAAACTATGAAGAGTATAAGCCAGGGAGATGCCATGGATAATGCAGTAGAGGGTAGAGATGGTGGAGCTCAAGAAACCAGTATCTTAGATGAATTATTAAATGTAGCAAAAGCCGATATTACATGGAAAGTTACTTGGTCTGTTGAGACTAATGGTATTCAAAAATGGGTATCGTATGGAATAGATGCTTTAGATTCATATACTAATAAATCAATTGGTGTTGCAAATGATGATGGTCCAAAGTCTATGGGTGCTTCAGTTGGAGCTTTGCTTAGACAAGCAGTAACTGACAAAATGGATGGTTTTTTGGCAAGACATCAAGATCATTTCAAAAATATAGCTGAAAATGGTAGAGAAATTGCTTTAGACTTTAGAAGATTTGATAGTTTTGAATATTATTTTAATGATGATGTCGAGTTTAAAGGTAGAGAAATGGAATTTTCATCATTAATAAGAGGTTTTGTAGGTTCTATAGCTAAAGACAGAAATTTTTCATACAATCCCGGTGAAAATAAAATTGGAATTACGCAATTAAGAATAGAAATGAATGAAGAAGTAGAGGATTTATTTGGTGGGGGAGATCCAGTAATAGAACCTATGGACGCCACTAAGTTTGCTAAGAAAATTTCTAGTTTCATAAAAAAACAATTTGGTTATCCATCTAAGGTAACTACTTTAGGGTTAGGTAAAGCAAGAATAACAATAGGAGAAAAATAAATATTATGAGAAAAAGTTTAATAATAGTTTTTTTATTATCATTATCACTATCCATTCAATCACAAAATGATTTAGGAAAGAGTGATGACGAAGCAAGAATAGTATTGAATACATTTGTTCCAGACGATATTCTTGAAAATGCACCTAGTGCTCGAAAATTATTTGTTACTAAATTAGGGCAAATTGCAAGTAGAAATGGTATGGGTGGAGGTGGAGCTTCAGGGAATAATAGATTTATTATTTCTGGAGATATTAATATTTTAACCAAAGATATCACTGCAACTGCACCACCTAAATACCTGGTTACCATAGAAACTACTTTAGCAGTTGGTGATGGAATAGATGGAAAAGCATTTAGTTCGGAATTTGTTGAATTTAAAGGAATTGGTAATTCAGAAGATAAAGCTTTTATTTCTGCTATTAGAAAAATTAACCCCAGACATAAATTAATTAAACAAGCTATAAAGGAAGGAAAAGAAAAAATAATTGAATACTACAATTCTAGGTGTGATTTTATTTTAAAAGAAGCTTCTGCCTTGGCAGATTCTAGGAAGTTTGATGAGGCTGTTTTTTTACTTAATCAGGTGCCTGAGGTAACTAAAGAGTGCTATGATAAATCTATGGATTTAGCAGTAGAAATAATTAAGAGAAAGTTTGAGTTTGAATGCCAATCAAAAATTGCTGAGGCAAGAGCCTTAATTGCCAATGGAGACTTTACTGGAGCTTCTCAAATTTTGAATTTTTTCACTCAAGATATGGATTGTTACAGTGATGTAGCAGCTTTGTTGAAAGAAATTAATGTTGGTCTTTGTTCTAAATATTTAGGAGAGGCAAGAGGGCATTGGGCAAATAGAAATTCTACTTCTGCTGCAAATGCATTAGCAAAAATAAATGCCAGCTCTCCATGTTATCAAGAAAGTCTTCAAATAGCTCAAGAAATATCTAGTTTGTTAGATGAGAGAGAACAACGAGAGTGGGACTTAAATTATGAAAAATATAAAGATGGTCAAGCAATCAAGAACAGAAAATTAGACAATGCAGCTGCCATGATTCAAGCAGCGAGAGATGTTGGAGTTGCATATGGTAAAAACCAACCTAAAACCGTAACGTATACCCGCATTATTAAATAATAATTTATAGGATTTATTGCTTTTAAGAGCCGCCTTTTTGGTGGCTCTTATTAGTTTAATCGAATATTTTTATCTACTCAGTTTAAATCGTATTTTTCGAACACCATGGTCGGTATCCCATTGTCTCACTTCTTTAAAACCTAAGCCTGCATACAATTTTGAAGCAGGTGTATTTTCAAGACCAGTTTCAACGGTAAAAACTTTAGAAGAAAAGTGTTGTAAGACATGTTGCATGAGTTGTCTTCCTATACCTTGTCTAAAATAATGAGGAGACACTACCAAACTATTAATGTGTGTAGCTTTTTCATTAGAACTAACTTCAATGACTCCAACAATTTCCCCTTCGATATGGTACCCGAAAAAAGTAGTTTTACTTTCTATATAACTTTCGAGAGGTCTTTGTAAAGGTGGAAAATTTTCAGCATTTAGCAATACAGCCTCTACAGTATATGATTCCTGAAAAATAACACGCATTTTAGTAGCAATTGCAACATTATTATGGTCTAATTTTTTAATCATACTAGTATTTTACTTGAAATAGAGTAATTCGAATATAAGAAATCCTACAAAAAGAAAACTATGGCAGTACTCAACATAAATAACAAAGACCAAATAATGGTTCTGATCCAATTCATTTGAACCAATTTTTTTAGGAGTTGAATTTGCGTATTCCCTTTAGAAATTTGCTGATGCATAGGCGCAAACTTTAATAAAGTGATGCCCCATAGAAAAACCACCAATACAATGCTAACTAAAGTATAGACATTTTGTGCAAGAAACACCTGATATATGGCTATACCTAACTGCCCAAGCATAAGAGGAATCACAATAAGAGCAATAGCTTTGGTATAGGTTTTATGCCACGTAAGCAGTTGGGTATTATTATAAAAAGCAAAGCTTGGATATACTATTAATTGCACCATCCATATCAGAATACACAAGCCAAAGTCTAGAAGTAAACGCGTAATTTCAATCATTTGAAGTCTGTAAATTAAAAATTTATTTTAGAATTTAAATAGTAATTTTACAAATAACTTTTTAATTGAAGCGCATTGCATAAAGAAGATTTTAAAATTTATATTATTGGAGCAGGAGTTAGTGGTTTGGTAGCAGCTCAGGTTTTGGAAAACAAAGGCTATCATCCAATTATTCTAGAAGCATCAGACAGAGCAGGAGGAAGAGTGAAAACAGATATTACCGAAGGTTTTCAATTAGATCATGGGTTTCAAGTGTTACTATCCTCGTATCCAGCAGCTCAAAAATATTTAGATTTTAAAGCCCTAAAACTTCAAGAATTAAAACCTGGTGCCGTAATTTTTAACAATGGGAAACAACAAATTATTGGAGACCCTTTAAGAGCTATTTCTACACTTTTTTCTACACTCTTTTCAGGAGTGGGAACCTTTTCTGATAAGTTTAAAATTTTTCAATTGAATTTGAAACTAAAAAATAAGTCTATTGAGGCTATTTTTTCATCTGATGAAATAAGTACCAAAGCGTATTTGCAAGAGTTTGGGTTTTCTTCCCAAATTATAGCTCAGTTTTTTACTCCATTTTTCACAGGAATATTTTTAGAAAATGAGCTAAAAACCTCTAGTAGAATGTTTGAATTTGTGTTTAAAATGTTTGGAGAAGGGTTGGCGGTTCTTCCTAAAGGAGGTATGGAAGAAATCTCAAAACAGTTAGTATCAAATTTAAAGCACACAACTTTTCAATATAATACGCAAGTAAGTTCGGTGTCTGATGAGGAAATTGTTCTCCATACAGGAGAAAAGTTAGCAAGTACTGCAACAATTATTGCTACAGATGCCAGTAAACTAGTAAGCAATGCGCCTCCAAAAAATCTTATCTGGAAATCTTGTCAAACCCTTTATTTTACAGCTAAACAAAGGATGATAAATAAACCTATGATTGGTTTATTGTCTAATGCACATGGTCTAGTTAATAATATTTTTTATCATACGAGTGTAGCTACAGATACCAATAATACTGAAGAATTATTGTCTGTAACTGTAGTTAAAGCACATCAGTTGCCTGAAAAACAATTAATAGCTGCTGTTACGAAGCAATTAAAAGAAGAGTGCACTATAGACCACCTTACTTTTTTGGCTATTTATCACATAAAAAGAGCATTACCAGATTTAAAAGATATTAAATATGAAGTTTCGCCCTCAGAAACACAGCTATCTTCTGGTATTTATTTAGCAGGTGATGTACACTTAAATGGCTCTTTAAATGCGGCAATGATTGCCGGAGAAAAAGCTGCGATGCAAGTTATAGCCTCTCTCAAATAAAAAAGGCTTTCTACACATAGGCATATTGTTGCAACAATTCTAATGAGGCATACTGTAATGATTTTTGATGAGTAGCCTCTAAAACAATAGGCGGAGCTTTCCCTACTTTTTCGGCTTCTAACCATCTAGAAACACACAAACACCATTTGTCTCCAGGTTGTAAGCCCGGAAAGTTCCAATGCGGTATGGGTGTCATTAAATCATTTCCTCTTGATGCAGAATAGCCCAAAAACGCTTCAGTTACTACAGCACAAACCGTGTGCGTTCCAGTGTCTTCTGAAACGGTTCTACAAAAACCATCTCTAAAATATCCGGTCATGGGATTGGTGCAACACGAAATAAGTGGTTTTCCAAAAATATTAAGCTCCATAGTATTATAAATTTTATACCCTCTCTAGGGTAATAAATTTACGAATTAAAAAGCATATCCGAGACCAACACTAAAGATGCCCAAAACACCAGCTTTAAGCTTAAAAATTAGACCTCCTTCAGGTTTTTGGTATCGGTATCCCACATCTAATAAAGGCAGTATAAAAGGATCGTTATTATCTTTTCCAGAAAAAATCCCTAGGTTAAATTCCATATGAGAATTTCCTTTTCCAGTAAGCATGGTTGCCGCACCTAACACACCACCACCTCCATCTCCTAAAATCATTCCAGCATAGCCAAAACCAACTCTACCATACAAAGAAACAGCATTCGATTCATGAATTTTTCGTTCATAATTCATAAGAACATGAGCGCCAGGAAAAATTCCTGTATCAAAATAAACATTGTTTTTTGCAGGTATAGAGATCATGTCTGAATTGGTTTGCGCAGAGGTATTCATACACAAACACATAAGAATTGTGAACGTTATTGTTTTAAAAATGGAGTTTCTTTTTTCTTTTTCAACGTTTTTCATTTTTTTACATTAAGGATTATTATTGTTTTTCAAATTTATTAATTTTTGGGAGTTGGTAAGTACCATTTAACTCATTTTCACCAGGCCCATAAATACGCAAAACAGTATAGAAAGGCCCGTTAGGAGTAGGTAACCAATTTCCTTCCTTTTCTTTACCGGGAGAATCTGTTTGAAAATAGATAGTTACAGCACCCTCTTTTCCTTTTTTTAGTGATGTAGACAGACTCCCAATACTATATCGATTTATTGGGTTTTCTATCAAGAATCGATCAGGAAGATCATACATGGTAAAGGACCAAAAGTAATCTGCTTGAGGCAATGCTCCAGGAGGAAAGGTTAAGGCATAATTGTATTGGCTACCATCAAGCAAATTTCCCTCACTATCTTTTTGAAATCCTGGATACATGGCTTGAGATGGATAATTGCCAAATTGTCCAACAATTATACCCACGGTCCTATTCAGATAATCTTCACCAATAACTTCTCTGGTATTAAATAATTTCTTTCCGTCTGAGGTCTTTGCTACCTGCTGCTCAATTTCTTTAAGTGCCTCAACTATTCCAGTGTTAACCGCCTTTACAAATACACTATCCACTCCATTTGGAGGCCATGCTTTGCCAACTTCTACTCCAATTTTCTTAGCGTTCAGTAACATGGTTTTGTCTGCTTCGTTAGGTAGGGTATAGTTGAGCATAAAATTGGCATACCTAAAGAAATTGATGTTTTTAAGATTAGAATCATTATAATGTATCCAATTAATCTTTTCTAGTTCTTTTTTAGGTTCAGCTCCAATAAAGCTACTCAAGGGCTGTAAAACATATCCGTTTTGAATTTCTTTCATGGCTTGAAGGTCTGCTAAACCATTTACTCCAGTTCTTGTTAAGGTTCCAACAAATTGAGATTCAGAATAAATAATACGTTTTATTCCTTCTGGCATTTTTTGGTCATAATCTTTAGTTGCCAATAAATAATTACCTCCGTTTTGTCCGTCGATGATAGATCCTGGGGCATCTATTACATAGCCCCACATGTCATCCCATTGACAAACATAATAACGGTTTCCATCAGATGGGGGCATTGTTAATACCCAGGGTTCAGCACGTAAATCAACCCATGCCCAAGAATAAGGCGTATTATTGTTTGGTGTTGGAATATCTCTATTTTTTGGAGATGATAAGCCATAATGTTTGTAGACTCCAAAACCACCAATGTATTCTGGTGCGTTCTTATTAATTGCTTGCTTGTACATGGTGCCATAGTTGTATACTAATGGGAATAAGGCAATGTAGGTCTCTTTGGCAATCTGCTTTATTTCTTCCTGATTTAAAGAAGAATTTGCAAGTTTTTCACTTTTTTTATGTTTAGCGTCTTTACAGCTTACTATAAAAAATAAGTTTATGGATAGGATAATTACTAAGGATCGCATAGGGGTTTAATTTTTACAAATACTTCGAAAAAGTCTAGCTTATATTTTTGTTACTAATTTAGTAAATACAAACCGAATAGAAAATAGGTAAAGATTTTTTTTAAGTAGTCAGGCGAGGACTAGCAACAGATTATATTGGGTGTTGTTATTTCGATGTTTATTTATTCAACTTATTTCAATTCCGATATTTTGAAACAATTCTTTAGTTTCTTTAATATCTAATTCATTTTTCTATGTCGTTAAATTTTATTTTCATCCCTTTTTCAGTTTTCTTGCAAATGTTGTACAACGTTTAGCATAAAAAAAGAAATAGTAGATAAGCACAGACTTCATAGTCTGCACTTAACTGCTATTTTTTATAATACCGTGTTATGCCACGTTATTTTTTTAAAAAAGGTCATAGCTAACTCTAAATACAATTCTACTTAAATTTATTTGGAAATTATCGATGCCTTTCATAATGTTTCGTTTAAAGAAATATTCAGCCATTAAGTTTATCTTTTTTATATGCATACTTGAAGAAATACTTAAAAACGGATTTGCTTTTTTTGTTGATAAATCCAAATTACTACCCGTTTCTGTATATGATGTATTACTGAGGAGTAATGGATAATTAATGCCGCTCCTAAATGATATTGATTTATCATTATCAATGTGAAAACGATATCCACCTCCAACACCTAATAATACCTCTGAATAATTAACTTTTATTTCTCTTGAAGATGAGCCAAAGTTGACATCTTCTTTAATTTCAAATGCGTTATAAGATGTTTTAAAATTTACTTCCATTTCATTTCTAATTGTTGGAATTAAGAAATTAAAATCAATCCCAAAGGTTGGGTCAGTTGAATTTAAAGAAAACACTTTTTGAGACCGATTAATATTTAGATTTGAAGTATTTAGTCCAACTGAACCAGAAATAAGTAATTTCGGCTGAGTTACACGTTTTTCTGTAAAATTTATTTTTGAATTTGAACATTTATTTTGATTTAAAACATATTTTTTAATAGAAATTAATTCAAAATTTAATTCTTTAAAATCAATATTAGAACATTTCATGTTTTCTCTCAATTGATTTTTATATTCAATAATGGCATTAATAGTTTTATTAGTTTCGTTAGAGTATCGTTTATATTTTAATTGAGTTATGTTTCCAGTAATAGTTTTAAAAAATAATTTTTTTACATTAAAATCTAAATATTGATAAAGCGATAAATCTCCTTCTACAATTACTTTTAAAAGTATCTTTTCCTTATTAAAGATGAAATCACTCGTTTTATCTAATTTATTAATGTTATCTGATGACTTCTCAATTTCTACCTCTTTGGTAATAAACTTCAATTTATTTTCTATTCCAAATTCTTTTACATCTTCTATTTTGATTTGTTTAACGGAACCATTTATAGTTGCATAAAAAAAATCATTTGACCAAATTGCCCATTCTTTTTTTTCAATTAAACAATCTGTTTTACTACCGTCATTACTAATGAAATACCCTGGTTCAAATCTATTTTGGGAATACCCATATTGAATAAATAAAATAAGAATGAAAGTGATCACTTGTTTTTTTCTAATCATAGTTTAATTTTTTTTTAAGAATGTATAAAGTTAATAAAATAGATTAGTATACAATCCCCCATAATTAGGTAAATATGTAACTCCCTATTTTTAACGACAAGAGAAAATTTTAGCGTTGCGTGTTTAAGCTAGTAAAAACATTAGTAACAGAAGCTTCAAGCAATTGAGCTGCATTTTTAATGGCTGTTTCTAAACTCATGGGTGCATTAACAATAGAAAAAATACTGGTAACCCCTTGGTCATAGATCTCAGAGATACCGTGGCCAATACCTCCTGTAAAAACCAGTACGGGTACTTTTTGCTGTTTAGCTAAATTGGCGATACCCATAATGGTTTTACCATGCAGTGTTTGTGCATCTATTCTTCCTTCTCCTGTTACTACCAGTTGCGCTTCTTTTATGTGTTTTTCTAATTGTAATAGGTCTGTAATGAGTGCAATACCTGGGGTAAGTTTTGCGTCTAAACAGGCTAGTAAACCCATAGCGGTGCCTCCTGCTGCACCGGTTCCAGGTACATGTTTTAGGTCTTTTTTTAAGGAGGCCTTTATAACAGCAGCATAGTTGCTAAGATTACGATCTAAAACCGGTAACATGTTGTCAGAAGCTCCTTTTTGTTTGGCATACACATAGGAAGCTCCTGAGGTTCCTGTAAGTGGGTTAGATACATCACAGGCACAGCAAATTTCTACCTCTTGTAATCTTTTATCTAAACTGCTAAGATCTATACTGTAAAGGGTATCTAAGGCTCCTCCACCTTCTGCAATTTCTTGTTGGTGCTGGTCTAAAAACAAACCGCCTAGGGCTTTTATCATTCCCATTCCACCATCATTGGTAGCACTACCGCCAAGGCCAATAATTAGTTTTGTACATCCTTTGTCTAACGCATCTTTTATGAGTTGACCAGTACCATAGGTAGAGGTCATAAGTGGGTTTCTTTCCTCTGTTGATAACAGTTCTAGCCCAGAGGCTTTAGCCATTTCAATAATGGCAGTTTGTCCTTGGTCTATAAGACCATAGCTAGCCTCAATCGTTCTATGCAATGGATCTTTTACAGTTAATGAAACTAGAGTTCCTTGCAAAGGAGTTACCAACGCTTTTAACAAGCCCTCTCCACCATCAGAAATGGGTATTTGACGAATTGTTGCATCAGGGATTACCTCAGAAATCGCTTTTGAAATGATGCGAGAGACCTCATGTGCGGGGAGGCTGTCTTTAAATGAATCTGGAGCTACTAAAATGTTCATATGAATATCATGTAAAAACGAGTTGTAAAATGTACAATAAAACAATGGCTACAATGCCTTGAAAAAAAGTAGCTAGGGTATGACTTTTTAATGTGGTTTTGGTTGTCATCCCAGAAAACTGAGAGACCACCCAAAAATAGCTGTCATTAATATGAGATACGGTCATAGAACCCGCTCCAATAGCAAGCACAGCAAGCGCTTTAGCTATTTCTGTATCTAAGCCTAATGAAGGGGTTAATGGGGCAATAATGGTAGCTGCAGTAATAATGGCTACGGTAGATGATCCTTGGGCTGTTTTTAATATGGCTGCCAAAATAAACGGTAAAAAAAGACCTAGTTGTATTTCTGAAAAATGAGTTTCTATAAGGCTTCCTAATTCTGCAGCTCTTAAGATATTTCCTAGCGCTCCTCCAGCTCCGGTTATTAAAATAATAACACCTGCATCTTGCAATGAACTACTGATCCATGTTAAACGTTCTTGACCCTTTGTAGTTTTATACACCAAGGCAACTGCAAATAGAATTCCTATAAAAAGAGCAGGTATTGGGTGGCCTATAAATGCCAATACATCTACATGTATTCCAGTTCCAAAAGGAGTGGTTGGATAGCTGGCAATAGACTGCAAAGCAATGAGTAAAATAGGAATAAGAATTGGAGCAACAACGGCTAGTAAAGAGGGAAGTTCTTCAGTGGGTTCTGCTATGATGTCTGAGGTAATGTCTTCGGTTGTAGGCAAGGGTGTATTGCAACGTAATGCCCAAAAATATCCTACCAATGCAGTAGGAATAGCGAGGATACTTCCTAAGAGTATCACCAACCCCAAATCTGCTTCTAGGGCTGCTGCTGCGGCAAGTGGTCCTGGCGTTGGCGGTATAAATACATGAGATACGTAAAGTCCTGTAGAGAGGGCTACAGCAAAAACCACCAATGAGATCCCTGTTTTTTTACTTAAGGCTTTGTTTAATGACGATAATATAATGAAAGCAGAGTCGCAAAATACAGGTATAGATACTATCATTCCTGTAATATTCATAGCTAGTGGAGATTTTTTTTGACCAACAATACGCAATAGCGTAGTGGCAATCTTTTTTGTACCTCCAGATTTTTCTAAAAAGGCACCAATCATGGCTCCAAAGGCTATAATAATACCAATTGAAGACAATGTGTTACCAAATCCCTGACTGATAGTCTTAAGTATGAATTGGCCCTCTAAACCCATTAAAAATCCTACCAGTACAGCCGCTAGAAGCAAAATAATGAAAGGATGAATTTTAAATTTAGCAATGGCTACTATAATAAATACCAGTACCAATAAGATAATAAAGAGTATATGCATATTACTATAATTCAGCTAGACTCCTAAAACAGAGTACCAGTTAAAAATAGTATAATTTATTTAGGTTCTAAAATAAGGGTAACTTTATTAAAATCTGCTGCGCTATTAATCACGGTTCTGTAAGCTTCAAATATTTCTGGGGCTACAATACTTTCTCTGTAGTGCTCATCTGCAGTAACGGTTAATATATTGCCTTCTAAACTATAATAAGAATCAAAAATAAAGAGTTCTTTGTCTTTTGTAGCATAGCTATTTTTTATAGTTATATCATCTAAATTAGAAATTTGATAGCCTTCAGGGATGTGTATTTTTATAGTTCTGTAATAACTTCTATTAAACTCTGCTTCTAGTGGTAATATTCTTTTTTTCTCTTGGTACATTTCCATTTGAGGACCAATGATATCTCCTAGTTTAAATAAGTATTTATTTCCTGCTTTTTCTACAAAATATTCTGAACTAATATTAAATTTTACCACGAAAGGTTTTACTCCAAAAAGACTAGGATCTTCATTAATAAGCTCTCTTTTTAATACTTTAGCATTCTTGTCTGTATTTTGTGCAAAAGCCTCATCTATAACTTCATTCTTTCGGTTCGGTTGAATTAAATTCATAAATGGTTGTATATTCATAGCATAATATCCATTTAATTTTCTCTCTAATGAAATGGTATTTTTTGTAAAATCTTCTTCAGTAAAGTACACCTCTATAAACATTTCATCAGTAGAAGAACTGGCAGGAATACCCTCTATATATTTAACTTCCGAAAAAGCCTTTCTTTTACCATTAATATTATAGCCTGTTACAAAGAGTCCATAATTATCCATATAGAAGGGTGGTGGAAAACCAAATCTAGTACCAAACTTACTAGGCGAAAGGTATTTTTTTGATGCTGGAAAATAAAATAAAAATTCTTGTAAGTAATTAGTTGCCTCAAATTCTCTATCAAATTTTAACTGAGTTCTGTTGGAAGTTAAGACCATTTCATGGGTGATATTGAACTTTTTAAATAAGGCAACATATAATTTCACAATACCTGTTTCATTGGCAGTTTTGGAATTTAAAACGTTAGTAAGGTTTTTTAAGTTTTCAGAGTCGTTATCTGAAAAGTAAATATTTTCTTTAATATATAAGTCTACTATTCTTGCCTTATCCTCTTCATCTTGATCTTCATCTAGTTTGATGTTTTTAGCAAATTTGTTTATTAGCTTTGTTTCTTCCTCATTATATTCCGGATAATAAAATGCATATAAATTTTGAGCTACATCATTATATGAGGTAATAATAATATTTTTAGCAGTATTTTGATGGAGTTTATACATCACAAAACCTAATGCCGCTCTATAAGGAGATTGCTCTTCTTTATCTACACCAACTACATCTTTAACAGTTAATTGCCAATGTAATTTTTCTAAAGAGGTCTCATCTTTTGTTACTTTATTATTTAAATTAAAACTTTTAAATGTAAAGAGTAAATTGGAAGGGGCATATAAATCAAATTCTACGATTTGTTTGTCATAATCATTTTGAATATCTATTCGGGCACCTTGATAGGTTGGTCGTTTTTTTACTACATAATAATACTCTACAATACTTCCTTTTTCTATACCCTCTAAAGCAAAATATTTATATTTTCTCCCTGTTTCTTCATCTTCAGCAGAAAGAATTTTTGATTCCTCTAGTTCTATAACTTCCCCTGTTTTTTTGATTACTCTAGCTTTACTTAATTTAAGAGAGGCATTGTTGGAAAAAGGTAAATAGATTTTATTATATTCTTCAATTCTATCATCAGAATTTAACCATAAAATTTTGTGTTCTAAATAATACTCTGTAAGGTTTTGGTCTTCAAAATAAAACTCTGTTACTATTTTATCTTTAATGGCAACCATGTCTTTGTCGGATTCTTCAACTTGGTAGCTTGGAGTTGTTTCCCAGGTATAACTTTCATAGAATGGTACTGTTTGGGCTATACTATTACAAGTAATAAATAGGATTAAAATGAAGTTTTTTACAGGTTTCATTCAGGTGTTTATTTTTTCTTTAAGATGATAATTTCTTTTGAAGCTTTTTCAACTTTTTTTACAAATGTATTTACTTTTTTCTGTTGTTCTTTATTTAACTTAATAAAATTCAAAACAACATCTTGTTGACATACAACCGTATTATTAGTTCTTGAATATGAAAGACGAATTGATATTAAATCGTCTAAAAAAGATACAGATTTTGGAATATAAGATGCAGAATAACCTTCGGGAATCTCAATAATAGTAGTGTAGGAGAACTGTTTCTTATAATCAAATTCAATATTATATTTTCTGTCTTCTTTTGTTTTTACTGAAGAAACAATTTTATTAAAATGAGGGTTTATAAAAATTTCTGAACCAATATTTTGAACATAATCTTGAATGCTAAAATCATAGGATACCGAAAAGTCTTTTTCATAACTAAATTTATTCTGTTCTGTAAATGAGGTAATTAAAAACTTATTGTTGCCTTTTAAAAAACGCTTGTTGTATAATTCTTTTATGTCAGCCTCTTTTCGAGCATTTTCTAAATTATAAAATAAATTATTTTTGATATAACCGGATAATGTGGTATTTGATTTTCCTGTAATATCCCTACCAGATATTTTTATATGAGTGGTGTCTGTTACGCTGTTCATATTGGCAGGGATTATTGGAACACGTTTAATATTAAAATTTTTCCCATTACCTATCAAAGCTTCTTTTCCTTGAATAAAAGACGACGGATATTCTAGTTGAATATATCTTCCAGTAGCATCAAGATAATAGGTCTCTCCCTTATTTTCATACGATAAAATCATATGATTGTCTGCTGCTGGTGTTGGAACCTCTTCATATGCATAAGGTATTTTTCGAGTACCAATCCAAGTAAGATTACCTTTTAAACCAGCTATTTCTAACATTTTATAGAGAATGCTTGAATTATCTTTACAATCGCCATATTTCTTTTGAAACACATCATTCGCTTCTCTAGGTATAAAACCTCCTAGGGCATATTCAAAAGCTATATATTTAATATTTTGTTGTGTCCAATAATAAAGGGCTTTCACTTTTTCAATATCGGAGGTTTTACCTTGAGTCAATTCTTTAACTAGCTTTTTAAGTGCTGGAACTGTCTCTTCTTTGTTAATATTTTCTACCAATGAATAATACCATTTATAAAGACCATCAACACTACCTGATAAGTTTATAGTTTTATCATTTTCTTTGTATGAAGTTATTATGGGAACTATATGAGGTAATATAGATCTATAACTTGGAGCATTTTCCTCAAATTCAAATTTTTTACTGTTTAGCATTGTCCAGGTATAAACATTATTCTGTCCTTTTCTTTTTTTTGAAAAAGAAATCTGAGTATTTTCTGTGTGGAAAGGCTTGAATAAAAGTTGAATGTCTTTGTCTGCAATAATGGTAACTTTGTTCTGAACAATAGGGAAAAAATCGCCAAAATAAAAAGCACTTAAAAACCTAGGATTTTTTATGATATATTCTAGCTCAAGTTTAGTTTTACTACCCTTAGTTAGGTTAGGATAAATAAAACTCACTTCTTTAGAATCATCATAAAATGAATCCTCTAAATTATTTTTTTCATTAAAATCAGATACTTTAGTTTCTATATACTCATTGGCATTGCTATTGTATGTCGATGCTTCTATTTTGTTTAAATCAAAAAAAGTAGAATAGCTAAGACTTCTTTTAGAGTTAAAATGAGCAGAGTTGTTTAGATAAAAATCTTCTTCAAAAATTGTTTTGTTTATTGTAATCTTTCCATCATTAAGTTTTATGTTAATGGTAACCTCTTGTTGAAGTCTTACCACGTCTTCTGTTGGATATAGTTTTTTGTATTTTTCTAGTTTTTGGGCGTTTGCTTTACAAACCAGAATACAAATAAGTAACAAAGCATACTTTTTCATAAGAGCAAATAAAGTTAAAAATCAGGAATTTAAAACCTAACAAATTCATAATATTATTGCTTCAAAATATTTTTATTGCTTCCAATTTATTAAAATGTTAATAAAACGCACTCTAATTTATTAATTTCATATTTATTTAAAAATCAAGGCACTATTATTTGTTTATGTAAATTTAATACTTAGTTTTGTTCATTAATAATTAAAAACGAATATGCAATACATTTGGAATAGCTTCTTTTTTTACTTCTACTTTTTTAGTAAAAGATGAGACTCTTATGTATATTGTATAAAACTATATAACTGAAAGTCTCGAATCTAATTCGAGATTTTTTTTTGATATAAATGAATAAAATTATTGCCATACAAGGAGCAGAGGGTTCCAATCATCACAAGGTAGCGAGAGACTTTTATGGTGAAGACATTCAATTAAAAGAATGCATGTCTTTTGATGCCTTAGTTGCTCATTTATTAGATGGTTCAGCAACTGATGGAGTTATGGCTATTGAAAATACAATTGCTGGTTCAATAATACCAAATTATGCACTCATAGACTCAAATAATTTACACATTGTAGGAGAAGAATATTTAAACATACATCATCACTTGATGACATTACCTGGTCAAACAATTAAAAACATTAAAGAGGTTTGGTCTCATCCAATGGCACTATTGCAATGTAAAGAGTTTTTTAAAAAGCACCCTCACATTAAATTAGTTGAAGATGTAGATACGGCAGAGGTAGCCAAAAGAATTGCAAAAAAAAATATAAAAGGAGTAGCTGCTATTGCACCAAAGATTGCTGCAGAGATTTTTGGGTTACAGGTGCTAGAGGATGACATACAAACTATAAAAGATAACTCTACAAGATTTGTGATTGTTAAAACAGAACTACCAAATACAGAGATTGATAACATTAATAAAGCATCATTAAAATTTCAATTAAATCATAAAAGAGGAAGTTTAGCAGCAGTTTTAAACGTATTGAGTGACTGCAAGATGAATTTAACAAAAATTCAATCTCTACCTGTAATAGAGACTCCATGGAAATATTCCTTCTTTGTTGATATTACGTTTAATGACTATACAGATTTTAAAAAAATTGTAAAAATCATAAAAATTATGGCTGAGGAATTCAAAATTTTAGGAACCTATAAAAATGGTAGAAAATGATGAAAGCAGCCAAGAGGTTAGATACAGTTCAAGAATATTATTTTTCCAAGAAACTTAGAGAGGTAAGAGCATTGTCAGCTCAAGGAAAACCTGTTATAAACATGGGGATTGGAAGTCCAGATCTTCAGCCTCCTAAACATGTAATAGAAGCCATTCAAAAAGCTGTAATTAAAGATGGAGCCCATAAGTATCAAAGTTATCAGGGGTTGCCTGAGTTTAGAAAAGCTGTAGCAAATTTTTATAAAAATCAGTATGATGTTGAAGTAAGTTCAGATAACGAAATCCTTCCACTTATGGGGAGTAAAGAAGGAATTTTACACATCTCTATGGCCTTTTTAAATAAAGGAGATAAGGTATTAATTCCAAACCCAGGATACCCAACCTACACATCAGTTACCAATTTAGTTGAGGCTACTCCTGTTTTTTACGAATTAACTTCAGAAAATAACTGGGAGCCAAATTTTGAGCAATTAGAACAAGAAGATTTAGCTAATATTAAAATGATGTGGGTAAATTACCCTCACATGCCAACTGGAGCAAAAGCAACCTTGAAACTATTTGAAAAATTAATAGATTTTGGTAAAAAACACCAAATTTTAATTATAAATGACAATCCATATAGTTTTATATTAAACAATAATCCGCTGAGTATTTTAAGTGTAAAAGGAGCAAAAAAAACTGCCTTGGAATTAAATTCTTTAAGTAAATCATTTAATATGGCAGGATGGAGAGTTGGAATGTTGTTGGGTGCAAGCTCATTTTTACAAGAAATTTTGAAGGTAAAAACACAAATGGATTCTGGAATGTTTTATGGAATTCAACAAGGAGCTATTGCTGCTTTAAAAGTTAATTCATCTTGGTTTTCTGAAATGAATAATGTGTACAAAAATAGAAGAAAATTAGTTTGGAAAATAGCAGACGCTCTAAAGTGTAGTTACGATAAAAATACTACAGGTATGTTTGTTTGGGCAAAAACTCCTGAGGGAGTAAAAGCGGAAAGTATGGTAGATGATTTATTGTATAAGAAAAATATTTTTATAGCACCTGGTTTTATTTTTGGGAGTAGTGGAGAAGGGTACATTCGGTTTTCATTGTGTGTGTCTGAAGAAAAAATTAAAGAAGCATTAGATAGATTGTAAGATGAAGGTTTTTATCATAGGTACTGGTTTAATAGGAGGGAGTTTTGCACTAGATATTCAACAAGAATACCCTGAGGCTATTATCTATGGTGTAGATTTAAATAACACCCATATTAAAGAAGCTATAGCACATGGCGTAATTCATCAAGAAGCTAGTTTTGATGATGTACAAGATGCGGAGGTGGTATTTTTAACCATTCCTGTTGATGCTGCTTTAAGTGTATTACCAATGGTATTAGACCTTGTTAATGATAACGCACTAGTTATAGATGCAGGCTCTACTAAACAACGTATTTGTGAGGTAGTCAAAGACCATCCAAAAAGAAGAAATTTTTTAGCAGCTCACCCAATTGCTGGAACAGAGTTTTCAGGACCTAAAGCAGCCATAAGAGGTCTTTACAAACAAAAGACTAATATTATATGTGAGGTAGAGAAAACAGCGTTTAAATTACAAGAAAAGGCATTAGATATTTTCTCTAAAATAGGAATGAGAATTCGATATATGGATGCTGTATCGCATGATAAGCACATTGCTTATGTATCTCACTTATCTCATATTAGTTCTTTTATGTTAGGTAAAACAGTTATAGACAAAGAAAAAAATGAACGTGATATTTTTGATATGGCTGGAAGTGGCTTTGAATCTACCGTTAGATTAGCAAAAAGCTCTCCAGCAATGTGGACACCCATTTTTGAACAAAATAAAGAGAATATTGTAGAAACTTTGGAGGAATATATTAGCAATTTAAAACAATTTAAAAAATTGATGGAAGAACAGAATTTTGATCAAGTTTTTAAAGAAATGCAACAAACCAATCATATTTCAACGATTTTAAATGGGATAAAATAGAATCAATTTTAAATATTTAAATAAAAAATAAATAAGCATAATTTAATAAGTAAAGATGAAGAATACAAAAGAATTAAGAACATGGTTGGATGATTTAGAATTAGATCATCCACTCGTAGTAGCAGGGCCTTGTAGTGCAGAAACAGAAGATCAGGTATTAAAGATCGCGCACGAATTAAAAGATTCTGATGTAAACTATTTTAGAGCAGGAATTTGGAAGCCTAGAACTAGGCCAGGAAATTTTGAAGGTGTGGGTGCACTTGGGTTAAAATGGCTTCAAAAAGTAAAGGCAGAAACTGGAATGAAGACCGCTACAGAAGTAGCCAATGCAGCACATGTAAAGTTAGCCTTAGAACATGATATTGATTTATTATGGATTGGAGCTAGGTCTACTGTAAGTCCATTTATTGTTCAAGAAATTGCAGATGCATTGGAAGGAACAGATAAAATTGTATTAGTTAAAAATCCAGTAAATCCAGATTTGGCCCTTTGGTTAGGTGGAATAGAACGTTTGTATTCAGCCAATATTAAAAATTTGGGTGTTATTCATAGAGGTTTTTCGACGTATGAAAAAACTAGATATCGTAACAATCCAGAATGGCAAATTGCTATTGAATTACAAAATCGTTTTCCAGATTTACCATTAATATGTGACCCCTCACACATAACAGGAAAAAGAGATATGATTTTTGAAGTATCACAAACAGCTTTAGATTTAAATTTTAATGGCTTAATGATTGAGTCTCATATAGATCCAGACAATGCATGGAGTGATGCTGCGCAACAAGTTACTCCAAATACTCTTATTCAAATGATGGAGGATTTAAAAATTAGAAAAGAAACTGATACAGAAGCAGAATACAGAAATTCATTAAACACCTTGAGAACTCAGATTGATGTGATAGATCATCAATTGATAGATATTTTAGGGAAACGAATGAAAATAGCTGATGCCATAGGAGCGCTTAAAAAAGATAAGAATGTTGCGGTACTTCAATCTAAGAGATGGAATGAGATATTAGGAAAAATGATTCTAGAAGGTGAGCAGAATAAACTAAGTGAAGAATTTATATTAAGAGTATTTAAAGCCATTCACCAAGAGTCTATAAATCATCAAGAAAAAATAATGAATGGATAATAAAAAAGCGGCTGAAAAGCCGCTTTTTTTAAATTTTGTATTATTCTCTTAGTTTTTTAAAGATATACCGTGTAATAAATATACCACTATTATCTTTATCACCTGCATCACTTTCAACAGCACTTGAAACAAAAGCTAGTTCCCACCCATTCTCTGACATGGTGTTTATTTTTGAGCTAATTACTGCATCATTAGCTGCAATATTTTGAAAACGAATACCAGCAATATTAAAGAAGTTTAATAATTTAGTTTCATCAAAATTTTTAACTCTAATGTCAGAACGGTCAGATTTATTTCTCTTATCTTTTACTGATTTTCCATCTGTTCTTGTAGTAGTAAAGTCTTTATAATTTCGGTTTTCATTAGAAGAGATTATTCTTGATCTACCAAGACCACTTGATATGATAGATTCTACACTTGTGATTACCTGATATTCATAAACTTGAGCTTCAGATGTGAGGGCAGTTGCTAAAACAGCAATGATTAAATAAATTTTTTTCATAAAATTGGTTTTTATTAAATTATACTATAAATGTACAATATTTTAATTAGGAATTGATTTACTTTGCCACATGACAGGAACAGTTTATAAATCTACTGGAAGTTGGTATTTTGTAAAGTCTGAAAAAGGAGACCTTTACCAATGCAGGATAAAAGGTAAATTTAGAATTAAAGGAATAAAAAGTACAAATCCTGTTGCCGTAGGAGATTCTGTAGAATTTGATATTGAAAGAAAGGGTGATGAAGAAATTGGAGTCATCAAATTAATTCATGAAAGAACAAATTATATTGTAAGAAAATCGGTTAATTTATCTAAGCAAACCCAAATTATTGCTTCAAATATAGACTTAGCTTTTCTATTAATTACTATTAATAATCCACCAACCCTAACCACATTTATAGATCGTTTTCTAGTTACTGCCCAAGCGTATTCTATAAAAGTAATTTTAGTATTCAATAAGATAGATAGTTACAAAGCAGAAGAAAAAAGTGAAGTTCTGTACTTAAAAGATATTTATGAAGCTATCGGCTATACTTGTGTAGAGACTTCTGCCATTAAAAATATGAACCTAAATATTATAAAAGACCTAATGAAAGGAAAGACTAGTTTATTTTCTGGACATTCAGGAGTAGGTAAAACAACATTATTAAATTCTTTAGAACCTGGATTAAATTTAAAGACAAAGGAAATCTCATATCAACACCAACAAGGACAACATACCACAACTTTTGCAGAAATGTTTGATTTAAGTTTTGATGCTAAAATTATTGATACACCGGGTATAAAAGGTTTTGGAGTGGTAGCTATAGAAAAAGAAGAACTAGGAGATTATTTCACTGAATTTTTTGTCTTAAAAAATAGGTGTAAGTTTTATAATTGTATACACGTTAATGAACCTCAATGTGCTGTAAAAGACGCTTTAGAGGAAGGAAAGGTTTCATGGTCTCGTTATAAAAGTTACCTTCAAATTATAGAAGGTGAGGAAGAAAATTACAGAACCGATATTTGGGATTAGTTATTTTTAGATTTTAAAATCATAAAATTTAATGAAAGCAGTTATTCAGAGAGTATCCAAAGCAAGTGTAACTATAGAAGATAAAAAAGTTGCAAATATTCTTTGTGGTATGCTGGTTTTGCTCGGTATTGAGGAATCAGACACTCAGGAAGATATCAATTGGCTTTCCAATAAAATTATAAATCTTAGAATTTTTAATGATGAAAAAGGAATTATGAACAATTCTTTGCTTAATTGCGATGGTGATCTAATAGTAGTAAGTCAGTTTACCTTGCATGCATCAACAAAAAAGGGGAATAGACCCAGTTATATTAAAGCTGCCAAACCTGAAATAGCTATTCCTTTGTACAATAAGTTTATAGTTACTTTAGAATCTAAGCTTGGAAAAAATATTCAAACTGGAAAGTTTGGGTCTCATATGGAGTTGGAAATTCATAATGATGGACCAGTTACCATTATCATAGACACAAAAAATAAATTTTAACATTTTTTTAGTTTCCATGGAAAATAATTAATTATATATTTGCCATGGTAACTAATTTAAATTATTTAAAAATGAAAAAAATAATGATTGCAGCAGTAGTTGTTTCTACTGTTTTATTTTCTTGTAAAGGAGAAAAAAAAGAAAAAGTTGTTGCAAAAGAAGAAGTTAAAGTTGAAAAAACTACTATGGTAAATAATGTAGATTTAACTAATTCTGTTATGACATGGAAAGGAACAAAACCAACTGGTTCTCACAACGGAACAGTAGCTTTTAAGAGTGGAGGAATGATAGTTGAAGATAATGTTTTAAAAGGAGGAGAATTTGTAATAGACATGAATACTATTAAAAATTTAGATATGGAAGGTAGTGAAGGAGCAGGAAAAATTGAAAACCATTTAAAAGCTCCAGATTTTTTTGATGTTGAAGTATATCCAACCTCTAAGTTTGTAATCACGTCAGTATTAGAAGTTGAAGGGAGTCTAGCAGTAACAGGAAACTTAACGATTAAAGATGTAACTAAAAGTATTACAATTCCTGCATCTGTTTCAACAGTAGAGGGCATAACCACTTTTAAAAGTGAATTGTTCAATATAGATCGTGCAGACTTTAATGTAAAATACGGTTCAAAAAGATGGATTGAAGGCTTAAAAGATAAATTTATTGATGATCTCGTAGAGATGTCTTTCACAGTAGTAACTAAATAATATTAATATATATGAAAACTTTAAAAATCGACAGACCAAAATGTGGATGTGGAAACACCTCAGATTCAGAAGGATTTTGTGACGGATCACATTCAAACAACTAAAAAAAGCCCAAAATATAGTTTTGGGCTTTTTTTATACTTGTATTTCAGTTGTACTTTTCACTTGTTCTATACTAAAAGTGCTATGCGTACTTCCTATGTGTTTAATAGTGGTAAGTTTTGTAACCATAAATTCACGATACTCTTTCATGTCAGAAACATGAATTTTTATGATATAATCATAATCTCCACTCACATGAAAACATTCAGAAACTTCATCTAATTTTAAAATTTCTTTTTCAAAGTTTGATAAGAATTCTTTAGAGTGTTGAAGTAGTTTTATATGGCAAAAAATAAGAAAAGATTTGTTAATTTTTTCTTTATCTATAATAGCCACATATTTTTTTATCACACCTTCTTTTTCTAATTTTTTTATTCTTTCATATACAGCAGTAACTGATAAATTTAATTGTAAAGAAAGTTGTTTACTGGTTTGTTTACTGTCATTTTGAAGCAGACTAATTAACTTTTTATCTACGTGATCTAATTTCATTAACATGTTTTTATTTTTTTTAAATAATAACCGAAAAATTTTCTAAAATTTTCAATTAAAATATAAAAATAAAGATTTATTGTTTTTAAATTACATTTTTTAATTAAAAATAAACTAATATTATTTCAATTTATTGATAATATATCTATTTATTATTAAATTTGGTAGAAATACTACTATTATGAGTTTTAACCCAGCAGACAATATTCAAGATCTTCAAAACTTTGGTGAGTTTGGAGGTGTAAATCCTTCAATTTCAGATTCATCAACATATACTTTTATGGCAGCCAAAACCATGGCTGATACTTTTGAGGGAAATACAGACGGTTGTCATTTATATTCTCGTCATACCACACCAATTAATTTATATTTAGGAGAAGCACTTGCTGCCATGGAAGGAACAGAAACAGCTAACGTATCTGCTTCAGGTATGGGGGCTATTACTCCAGTATTATTACAATTATGTGGTGCAGGTGATCATATTGTATCTAGTAGAACTATTTATGGGGGTACTTATGCATTTTTAAAAAACTTTACACCTAGGTTAGCCATTCAAACCTCTTTTGTAGACATTACAAATTTAGATATAGTGGAGGCTTCAATTACTGAGAATACCAAAGTTTTATACTGTGAATCTGTGAGTAATCCTTTATTAGAGGTAGCAGATATCAAAGGGTTAGCTGCATTAGCAAAAAAGTATACGTTAACCTTAGTAGTAGACAATACATTTTCACCATTATCTATTTCTCCAATTCAATTAGGTGCAGATGTTGTGATACATAGTTTAACTAAATTTATTAATGGCTCTTCAGACGCAGTAGGTGGTGTTGTTTGTGGAAGTCAAGAATTTATAGATCAATTAAGAAGTGTTATCGATGGTGCTTGCATGCTTCTTGGATCTACCATGGATAGCCTTCGCGCTTCTTCAATTTTGAAGAATTTAAGAACACTTCATATTCGTATGAAGCAGCACAGTTATAATGCTTCTTTTTTGGCCAAAAAGTTTGAAGCTGATGGTATAAAAACAGTGTATCCTGGATTACAATCTCATCCATCACATCAATTATTTACTTCTATGATGAATACTGAATATGGATATGGAGGCATGTTAACAATAGATGCTGGTTCTTTAGAAAAGGCCAATGCACTCATGGAAACTATGCAACATAACAATGTTGGCTATTTAGCAGTAAGTTTAGGTTTTTATAAAACATTATTTTCTGCTCCTGGAACTTCTACTTCCTCAGAGATTCCTGAAGAAGAACAAGAAGAAATGGGTTTGTCTGATGGCTTAATTCGTTTTTCTATTGGGTTAGATAACAATATCGAAAGAACGTATCAGATCATAAAAAAGTGCATGAAAGAGGTTGGGGTTTTAACTAGTGAATCTTTTGTTTCAAATTAAAAATCTCTAAAAGCTCTGAAGAATAATTCTTTAGATAATTCTTTCATGTTACTATCTTTAAATCTTTCTTTTGAAGGGCTTTTTGTGTTCCATCTTTTTCCTTCCTTGATTAATTCAAAACGAAATAGAGAAGACGTTGAATCTTTTTGATCTAGTAATGGGTAGCGTAAATCTTTATAAATAACTTGATTATTGTTTAGATAACTTAAGGTGTAAAATTCATTACTAAACCATCGTAATGTTTTTATGTCTGGATGATTTACATCCACAAGAGTATGGTTCTTAGGAATATTTATAAAGTTGGGAGACCTTGTCTTTTTATCAAAAATTGAATAAAAAGCTACTTTATAATCTAAATCAGTTTCTGCTACTGCATACCATAATATATTGTTTAAAATTGTAGGTTGTGCACTAAATTTTGAATACTTTATGTTTGCTTTCTGAAAAGATTTTTTAAAAATATGATTTACATATAATTTATTACCAATGGTAAAAATCATATATGCAGAACTAAGATAAAGGCCTGCTTTTGTCCAACTTCTTCGTGTTGGGTTTTTACGATTAAAAAACATAGCAATACTCATACATATTAGAAAGGGAAGGGTATATAGTGGATCTGCAACAGCTATATTATTAAAAGCAACTCTGTACTCCGAAAAGGGTAAAAATAATTGTGTTCCATAAGGAGTGAAACTATCTAGAATTGGATGGGTAAAAATAGATAAAAAGAACAACCAGATCCAATCTTTTAGACTAGTAGTTCCTCTTCTCAAGTAACCGTAATCATATACTTTATAGAATAGAAATCCAAAAATTAAGGCTCCTACTATGGCAAAAGGTATCGAATGCATGATTCCTCTATGAAAAGCAAGGCTATCTATTTCATTGGTATAAAAAATTTTTCCAATCAGTACATCTAAATCTGGAATTGTACCTCCAATAGCACCGAACAGAATGGCTTTATTTCCTATTTTTTTTCCTAAAGCTATTTCGCCACATGCAGCCCCTAAAACAATTTGAGTAATTGAATCCATGGGTGCAAATGTAAC
>CALKFR010000067.1 GCA_938084555.1 uncultured Flavobacteriaceae bacterium
GGTGCAGCAGATCCAGACAAGTATGTTGGAGCTGAACCTCATGGTGCATCCATTGAAGAAATGAGTACAGGTTGGAAAAATTCATATCAGAGTGGTGTACTTGATGATACTATTACAAGTGGTTTAGAAGGTGCATGGACACCAAACCCTACACAATGGGATGATCAATATTTTGATGTTTTACTAAATTATGATTGGGAATTAACAAAAAGTCCTGCTGGAGCTCATCAATGGACTCCAACTGCGGCATCTAATGCCGAAAGAGCTCCAAAAGCTGGTGATGCAAACGGAACTCAAGCTTTAATGATGTCTACAGCTGATATGGCTCTTAAAACAGATCCTGCATATCTAGAAATATCTAAACGTTTTCATAAAGATCATAAAGCTTTTGAAGACGCTTTTGCAAGAGCATGGTTCAAACTAACTCATAGAGATATGGGACCTATTCACAGATATTTAGGGCCTGAAGTACCAAAAGAAGAATTAGTTTGGCAAGATCCTATTCCAACACCTGATCACAAATTAACTGATCAAGATATTTCTGATTTAAAAGCTTTAATTCTTAATACTGATTTAACAATATCACAATTGGTTACAACAGCTTGGGCATCTGCTTCAACTTACAGAGATTCCGATAAAAGAGGAGGTGCAAATGGAAGTAGAATTCGATTAGAACCTCAAAAAAGCTGGGCAGTAAATAATCCATATCAACTTAATAAAGTATTGTCTGTATACGAAGGAATTCAGAAAAACTTCAAAGGTGAAATTTCAATTGCTGATCTAATCGTACTTGGAGGTAATGTTGGAATAGAAGAAGCAGCTAAAGCAGCTGGAAATGATGTTTCAATTCAATTTACTCAAGGAAGAGGAGATGCATCTCAAGAACAAACAGACATAACATCCTTTGGATATCTCGAGCCCTTAGCAGATGGATTTAGAAATTACATGAAATCTGGTTTAAATGTTGCTGCTGAAGATTTATTGATTGATAAAGCAAATCTACTTTCTCTATCTATTCCAGAAATGACAGCTTTAGTTGGAGGTCTAAGAGTATTAGGCACTAATTACGATGGATCTAATCATGGTGTATTTACTCATAATATTGGAAGCTTAACAAATGACTTCTTTAAAAACGTTTTAGACCTAGAAACAACATGGAGCGCAACTTCAGATGATCAAAATTTATTTGAAGGACGTGATCGTAAAACTGGTGTTATTAAATTCACTGGTACGCGTGCAGATTTAATTTTTGGATCTAATACAGAATTAAGAGCTGTTTGCGAGGTCTATGGTGCGGATGATGGTAATGAAAAATTTATAAATGATTTTATTTCAGCTTGGACTAAAGTGATGAATTTAGATCGTTTTGATTTAATTTAAAATTGATTTTAAAAGCTCTCTTAAATAATAATTTTTGAGGGCTTTTTTTATTTACTTACTTGAACTCTAGTTCCACTAAAATTCGCATTACCAGTTAGTTGATCAATTTTTAAATCATCAGTTAAATCATTAATGCTTTCTCCAGAGTTCTTTTCAGCCAATTTAATTTTAGTTCCTAGCCTATTATGACCAAAACCATGTGGAATACTTAATACACCTTCCTTCATTTCATCACTAATTTCAACCGGTAATTCTATACTACCCACATTAGATGTTATTTTTATTTTTTGATTATCTGAAATAGAAAGATTAATAGCGTCCTTGGAACTCATCAATACAGTACATCTATTTTTACCTTTCATTAGGAGTTTAGAGTTATGCATCCAAGAGTTATTATTTCTTAAATGTCTTCTACCTATTAAAGCAAATGGATATATATATTTTTCTTCAGTATCAACTTTAATCAACTCTTTATCTAGTCTTTTTAAATCATCTATAAATATTTTTGGTGAAATATTAATTTTTTTATCTAGAGTAAAAATTCTTTTTGTTAATAGTGGTTGTAAAGCTCCTAAATCTATCCCATGGGGGTTATCTTTTAGTTTTTTTACAGATAAATTTGCTTCTTTATATGGAGAAAATTTAAACATATGATCTAACATCATTTCTGGTGTTAACGTGTTCTTTTTACCTGTTATTCTTTCTGTTAGTTCATTTAATATTTGCCAGTCGTGCCTTTGATTTTCATTTTTATCAAATAAAATTTCAGAGAGTTTTGCAGTATTTCTGATGGCTAACTGATGAAAAACTAAGTCATAATGAAATGTTTCTAATCCATTAGTACTTGGTAAGATGATATTTGCATACTTACTGGTTTCGTTTAAATAAATATCTATGGAAACCATAAATTCAAGTTTTTCTAAAGCTTTTTCTAATTTTTTACCATTTGGTGTAGATAAAACTGGATTTCCTGCTGTACAAATGAACATTTTTATTTGCCCCTCACCTTCTGTGATCATTTCGTCTGCTAATGTAGCAACTGGTAATTCTCCTGAATATTCTGGTAAATCAAGAACTCTACTTCGATATCTATCAAAATTACCAACCTTACCTTGCATACCTGTCATAAAAACCAAATCAATGGCTGGCTTAGTAAACATTGCTCCACCAACTTTATCCATATTATTGGTAACAATATTCAAAACGTTTATTAACCATTGACATATGCCTCCATATTCTTGCGTAGAAACTCCCATTCTTCCATAACAAACCGCAGTTTTAGAGTTCATAAAATCTATTCCAATTTTTTGAATCTCTAGGTTGTTTATACCAATTAAGTGAGCAATTTTTTGTGGGGAATATTCTTTAACAATTTCTTTAATTTCTTCTAATCCCTTCAAGTGATCTGAAAGGTGTGTTCTTTTCTTTATACCGTGCTCAAAAATCACATGTAACAAAGACAATAAAAAAAGTGCATCTTTTCCAGGATTTATGTAAAAATGCTGGCTAGAAATCCTAGAAGTCTCCGTAAATCTTGGATCAATATTAATAACTTTACCTCCTCTTTTTTGAATATTTTTGATTTTTTGAGAGAATCCTGGTGCAGTTAGTAAGCTCCCATTTGACGCCCCTGGATTAGCTCCTAAAATCAATAAATAATCTGTTCTTTCAATATCTGGAATTGGAATTAACATTTGATGTCCAAACATCTTTAAAGAAGCAATATGATGAGGTAATTGATCTACTGATGTAGCAGAATACTTTTGCTTAGTCTTCAAACTTTTTAAAAATGGGCCTCCATATAATATTGATCCAAGATTATGAACATTAGGATTTCCTTGGTAAGTAGCTATTGCATTGTTGCCATGTTTTTCTTGAATTTTTTTTATTTGAATTTCAATCTCATCAAAAGCTTCTGTCCAAGAAATTTCTTCCCATCCATTTTCAGTTCTCTTAATAGGTGTTTTTAACCTATCTGGGTCTTCATACAAATCTTTTAAAGCTAGAGACTTAGGACAGATATAACCTTTACTTAAAGGATCTTTTTTGTCTCCAACAATAGAAATTATCTCCTTTTCTTTGTATGTGATCTCCAAACCACACATCGCTTCACATAAATTACAGGTTCTGTAATGAACTTTATTATTTAACATAAAAAAAATTAATCAGTAATACAAGTTAATGAAAATATTATGACTCAATGTTTACAAAAGTCTTTAGTATATAAATTGGAACTACTTACTTGCAAATAAATTAACATCAGCCACAGAAATTTCTTGTTCTCCAAGTATTATTAATCTTTCTACTACATTTCTCAACTCTCTAATATTACCTGTCCAATCATAATCTTGCAATAAAGCTATTGCTTGTGAAGAAAATTCTTTTTTAGGCACACCTTGCTCTGCGGCAATTTTTTTGGTGAAATATTCTATTAGTAATGGAATATCGTCTCTTCTATTGTTTAAAGCTGGCACATTAATTAAAATTACAGCTAATCTGTGATATAAATCTTCTCTAAATCTTCCTTCTTTAATTTCTTTTTTTAAATCTTTATTTGTTGCAGCTATGATCCTCACGTTTACCTTAATATCTCGATCACTCCCTACTCTTTGAATTTTATTTTCTTGTAACGCCCTTAAGACTTTAGCTTGAGCAGATAAGCTCATATCACCTATTTCATCTAAAAAAATAGTTCCATTATTTGCTGCTTCAAATTTCCCTGCTCTGTCTTTATTAGCTCCAGTAAAACTTCCCTTAACATGACCAAACAACTCACTTTCAATTAATTCGGAAGGTATTGCAGCACAATTAACTTCAATTAAAGATAATTTTGATCGATCAGATTTTTCATGTAACCAATGAGCTACCAACTCTTTTCCAGTTCCATTTGGGCCAGTAATTAAAACACGAGCATCTGTTGTGGCTACTTTTTCAATTAAATGTTTAATATGAATAATGGCATCACTCTCACCTATCATCTCATAATTTTTACTAACCTTCTTTTTTAAACGTTTATTTTCTACAACCAAAACTTTCCTGTCTAGAGCATTTCTTACGGTATTTAACAACCTGTTTAAATCTGGTGGTTTTGATATGTAATCAAAAGCTCCAAGACGCATAGTATTTACTGCAGTATCTAGATCACCATGTCCAGAAATCATTACAAAAGGAATCTCTGGCTTCACTATTTTTGCTTTTTCTAACACCTCTACTCCATCCATTTTAGGCATTTTTATATCACATAAAACCAAATCATAGTCATGATCTTTAATTTTTTCCAGACCATCCAATCCATTATCAGCCTCTTCAACTTTATAAGCTTCATTTTCTTCAGAGATTATTTTTATTAATACTCTCCGAATAGCTGCTTCATCCTCAATAACTAAAATTTTACTCATGATACTAATACATTTAATATGATTATAATTTGTGTGTAATATACATTTTACAAAACAAACTTTTTTATTTTATCAGATTTAAACAAATTTAATTTTTTTACAGTAACTCGCGGTTTTTATCTAAATTATAACGAGTTGTGAAACAAATTTTAATCTAAATTTATATCCTTCATCAATATATTTTCACTTAAAATACTATGCATGCATAATTTTTGTGAATTTGCTATGCATGCATAGTAAATTTTTATATCTTTGACCATATGGACAAAAACAAATCTATAGATCATCAATTAAGGGCAACTTGGCAAGCTGTTGCAAAACTTTATAACGAAAGAGCTGCAAAACATGACAGTACTATGGCAACTGCTTTCGTTCTTTTGAATATTGATTATGAAAAAGGAACACCTTCAACCGCTTTAGGTCCGTTAATGGGAATGGAACCAACTAGTCTTTCACGAATTTTAAAAACAATGGAAGATAAAGGAGCCATATCTCGAGAAAAAAACCCAAGTGATGGGAGAGGTGTTATTATCAAACTCACTGATTTTGGAAAGGAAATGAGAGAAATCTCTAAAGAGTCAGTAATTATTTTTAATAATATCATAAAGCAACATGTAAGCCCTGAAGAATTGGAAGCTTTCTTTAAAGTAACCTCAACCATAAACAAATTAATAACAGATAAGTTAATTTATAAAGAAGATAACATTAACAAAGTTGTATAAACAAATTAAAATATCAAATGACTAGAAGAATTAAAAAAGTAGCAATCATAGGTTCCGGAATAATGGGAAGTGGTATTGCATGTCACTTTGCTAATATTGGAGTAGAAGTCCTATTATTAGACATTGTTCCCAGAGAACTTAACGAAAAAGAAAAAGCTAAAGGACTTTCATTAAATGACAGTTTAGTTCGTAACAGATTAGTAAATGAGGCGCTAAAGACTTCTTTGGCATCAAAACCATCTCCTATTTATTCTCAAAAATTCGCTGATAGGATAAAAACAGGAAATATTGAAGACGACTTACATAAAATCAAAGATGTAGATTGGATCATGGAGGTTGTGGTTGAAAGACTGGATATAAAACAACAAGTTTTTGAAAAAATTGAAAAGTATAGAACTTCAGGTACATTAATAACATCCAATACTTCGGGGATACCTATAAAATTTATGAATGAGGGAAGAAGTGAAGATTTTCAAGAACACTTCGCGGTAACTCATTTTTTCAACCCTCCCAGATACTTAAAGTTGTTTGAGGTTGTTCCTGGTCCTAAGTGCAAACAAGAAGTAACTGACTTTCTAATGATGTATGGAGACAAGTTTTTAGGAAAAACTTCTGTACTAGCAAAAGACACACCTGCTTTTATTGGAAATAGAATTGGAATCTTTGGAATTATGAGCCTTTTTCATGTTGTTAAAGAGATGGGACTCACTATTGAAGAAGTTGATAAATTAACTGGTCCAGTAATTGGTCGCCCTAAATCTGCAACCTTCAGAACAATTGATGTTGTAGGTTTAGACACTTTAGTCCATACGGCTAATGGGGTTAAAGATAACTGCCCCAACGATGAAATGAGAGATCAATTTGTGATTCCAGACTATGTTAATACCATGATGGAAAACAAATGGTTGGGAAGTAAAACCAAACAAGGATTTTACAAAATGACAAAAAATGCGAATGGCAAGAGAGAAATTTTATCATTAGACTTAAACACTCTAGAATATAGAACAAAAAAATCTGCAAAATTTGAAACCTTAGAGCTAACAAAATCTATAGATAATGTAGCTGATCGTTTTAAAGTATTGGTTTCAGGAAAGGACAAAGCAGGTGAATTCTACAGAAAAAGTTTTGCTGCAATGTTTGCTTATGTTCAAAATAGAATTCCAGAAATTTCTGACGAACTCTACAGAATTGATGATGGTTTAAGAGCTGGCTTTGGTTGGGAACACGGCCCTTTTCAAATATGGGATGCCGTTGGAGTTGCTAAGGGAGTTGAGATAATGAGAGCAGAAGAAAAAGAACCTGCTGCATGGGTAACAGAAATGTTAGAAAAAGGAGAAACTTCTTTTTATTCTGTAAAGGAAGGAGCTACTTTTTACTATGATATCCCTGCGAAATCACATCTTAAAAAACCAGGACAAGATTCATTCATTATTTTAGATAACATAAGAAAAACTAACGAAGTTTGGAAAAATTCTGGTGCAGTTATTGAAGATATTGGCGATGGAATTTTAAATTTAGAATTCCAATCTAAAATGAATACTATTGGAGCTGATGTTTTAGCGGCTATCAATAAGGCTATAGATTTAGCTGAAACGAATTATCAAGGATTAGTTGTTGGAAATCAAGCAGCAAACTTTTCAGTTGGAGCCAATATAGGAATGATTTTTATGATGGCTGTTGAACAAGAATACGACGAATTAAACTATGCTATCAAATACTTTCAAGATACCATGATGCGTATGCGTTATTCTTCAATTCCTACGATCGCTGCTCCTCATGGAATGGCTTTAGGTGGTGGATGTGAAATCTCATTACACGCAGATAAAGTAGTTGCAGCAGCAGAAACATACATGGGCTTAGTAGAATTTGGTGTTGGTGTTATTCCTGGTGGTGGAGGTTCTAAAGAGATGGCTCTTAGAGCATCAGATTTATTCCACAAAGGAGATGTTCAATTAAATGTTTTACAAGAACACTTCTTAACTATAGGAATGGCAAAAGTAGCTACCTCAGCATATGAAGCTTTTGATATAGGATTACTACAAAAAGGAAAAGATGTTGTCGTTGTAAACAAAGAAAGACAGATTGCTCAAGCTAAAAAACATGCTCTTCTAATGGCAGAGTCTGGATATACGCAACCAGCTGCCCGTAAAGATGTTCTTGTATTAGGTAAACAAGCTTTGGGAATGTTTTTAGTAGGAACAGATTCTATGGAAGCTAGTCATTACATTTCAGAACATGATAAAAAAATTGCAAACAAACTTGCCTATGTGATGGCTGGAGGAGATTTATCAGAACCCACTAAGGTCACAGAACAATATCTTTTAGATATTGAACGTGAAGCGTTTTTAAGTTTAACAACAGAACGAAAAACTTTAGAACGCATCCAACACATGTTAAAAACGGGTAAACCATTAAGAAACTAAACAAATGAAAACAGCATATATAGTAAAAGGATATAGAACAGCCGTTGGGAAAGCACCTAAAGGTTTGTTCAGATTTAAAAGAACAGATGAATTAGCAGCTGAAACTATTCAGCACATGATGAAGGAACTTCCACAATTAGATGTTAAACGCATAGATGATGTAATTGTAGGAAATGCGATGCCAGAAGGATCTCAAGGACTTAATATGGCACGTTTAATTTCTCTTATGGGATTAAATAGTGTAGATGTTCCAGGAGTAACTGTTAATAGATTTTGCTCATCTGGTGTTGAAACAATTGCAATGGCTACAGCTAAAATACAAGCTGGAATGGCAGATTGCATCATAGCTGGTGGAGCAGAAAGTATGAGTGCAGTTCCAATGACTGGTTATAAACCCGAATTAAATTATAATACAGTAAAGGAGGGTCATGAAGATTATTATTGGGGAATGGGAAATACAGCTGAAGCCGTTGCAAACCAATTTAAAGTTTCCAGACAAGACCAAGATGAATTTGCGTATCATTCTCACATGAAAGCATTGAAAGCTCAAGCTGAAAATCGTTTTCAAGAACAAATTGCTCCTATTACTGTAGACCAAATTTATTTAGATGCTAGTGGTAAGAAAGCAACTAGGACCTATACAGTTACAAAAGACGAAGGACCTAGAGCAGGAACTAGCAAAGAAGCTTTAGCCAAATTACGTGCAGTATTTGCTGCTGGAGGTAGTGTAACAGCAGGGAATTCATCTCAAATGAGTGATGGCGCAGCTTTTGTTATGGTAATGAGTGAAGACATGGTGAAAGAATTAAATATAGAACCTATAGCTAGAATGGTAAATTATGCTGCAGCTGGTGTAGAACCAAGAATCATGGGAATTGGACCCGTAGCTGCGATACCTAAAGCACTTAAACAAGCTGGTTTACAACAAAATGATATTGACTTAATAGAATTAAACGAAGCATTTGCTTCTCAATCATTGGCGGTGATTAGAGAATTAGATTTAAATAAAGAAATTATCAATGTAAATGGTGGAGCTATAGCCCTAGGACACCCGTTAGGTTGTACTGGAGCAAAACTTTCTGTTCAACTATTTGACGAAATGAGAAAAAGAAATATGAAAAACAAATATGGAATGGTAACCATGTGCGTTGGAACAGGACAAGGTGCAGCAGGTATTTTTGAATTTTTAAATTAAAAAAAATATAATATGGAAACTTTAGAAAAAGAAATTTTAAGAGGAGGACAATTTTTGGTCAAAGAATCTAAATGTGAGGACGTATTTACTCCAGAAGATTTTACTGAAGAACAAATAATGATGAGAGATGCAGTTAGAGAATTTAACGATCGAGAAATTGTAGCTCACAGAGAACGTTTTGAAGCCAAAGATTACAAGCTAACAGAGGAGGTGATGAAAAAGGCTGGAGAACTTGGTTTTTTAGGAGTTGCTGTCCCTGAAGAATATGGAGGTTTAGGGATGGGTTTTGTTTCAACTATGATTACTTGTGAGTATATCTCTAGTGGAAATGGATCATTAAGTACTGCTTTTGGTGCTCATACAGGAATTGGTACAATGCCTATTACACTGTACGGTACTGAAGAACAAAAACAAAAATATGTTCCAAAACTAGCCAGTGGAGAATGGATGGGTGCTTATTGCTTAACTGAACCTGGTGCAGGTTCTGATGCCAACTCAGGTAAAACAACTGCTACGCTTACTGAAGATGGAAAATCTTACAAAATCAATGGTCAAAAAATGTGGATCTCAAATGCGGGTTTTTGTAATTTGATGATTGTTTTTGCTAGAATTGAAGATGACAAGAATATTACAGGATTTATAGTAGAATATGATTCATCAGATTCTAACGGAATCGTTCTGGGTGAAGAAGAGCATAAATTAGGTATTAGAGCGAGTTCTACTCGTCAAGTATTTTTTAATGATACCCTTGTTCCTACAGAAAATATGCTATCTGTTAGAGGAGGTGGATTTAAAATTGCAGTAAACGCATTAAATGTTGGTAGAATTAAATTAGCAGCAGCTTGTATAGATTCACAAAGAAGAATTACAGAAACTGCACTCAAATATGCCACCGAAAGAAAACAATTTAAAACTTCAATATCAAATTTTGGAGCCATCAAATCCAAGTTAGCCGAAATGGCTACCAATACTTATGCTGGTGAAGCTGCAAGTTACAGAGCTTCAAAAGATATAGAAGACAGGATTAATGCTAGATTAGCTAATGGAAATTCTCATAGTGAAGCAGAATTAAAAGGTGTAGAAGAATATGCTATCGAATGTTCTATTTTGAAAGTAACCGTATCTGAGGATGTTCAAGCCTGTGCAGATGAAGGTATTCAAATTTTTGGAGGTATGGGGTTTTCAGAGGAGACTCCAATGGAAGCAGCTTGGAGGGATGCTCGTATCTCTAGAATTTATGAGGGGACTAATGAAATTAACAGAATGCTTTCTGTAGGTATGCTTATCAAAAAAGCAATGAAAGGTCATGTAGATTTATTAGGTCCAGCTACAGCTGTTGCAGAGGAATTAATGGGTATCCCATCATTTGATACTCCTGACTATTCAGTTCTTTTTGCAGAAGAAAAAGAAATGATTGCAAATTTGAAAAAAGTATTCTTAATGGTGGCAGGATCTGCAATTCAAAAATTTGGGCCTGACTTAGAAGAACATCAACAATTATTAATGGCAGCTGCAAATATTTTAAATGAAATTTACATGGCTGAATCTACTCTTTTGAGAGCTGAAAAAAATGCTAAAAGATTTGGAGAAGAGGCTCAAGACGTTCAAATAGCTATGGCAAAACTTTATTTATACAATGCTGTTGAAATAATCATTAAAAATGGAAAAGAAGGAATCATATCATTTGCTGAGGGGGATGAGCAACGCATGATGTTGATGGGACTAAAACGTTTTACAAAGTATACCAATTACCCTAACGTAGTAGCTCTAAGAAATAAAATAGCGGATAAACTGAATTCTGAAAATAAATACTGTTTCTAACAATCATTTATTTTTAATTCAATAATTCTAGTATGTAGTTTTTTGTTTTATAAAGACCATCAATTATTTGATGGTCTTTTTTTTTAATTTTTCAACTCCATTCTTTCAGATCTATACAAAATATCTGTTTGCCCCCAACCTGATTTGCTTCCCTTATTGGTACTTTTAAAAAATACAGTCGCCTCAAAAACCTCTAAATTGTCTTTAGGAGAAACTTCAACAATTTTAGCTCGATGAATATTCTTTGGGCTTACAAAACCTGAAGTCATCAATATATTTTTTGTTTTTGGTAAGTAATCTACATCACTAACAATACTAGAAAATAATTCAACCCCTCTTTCTTTACCGTATTGCCATACCTGCTTAAAAGTTTTTTCAGATTCATTTATCTCATATTCAACAGCCCTCGAATAATTATTCTCATTATTGTAATTTCTAAAAGGGCCATTATCAAAAACAATTATATTGCCATTAGGTAATAGATAGGGTGCATGAGGACCCCAAGGAAAATCAAAATCATCTGTACTTTTGTGTCCTGTTTGCACGTTCTTATCATAAGGGATTCCATTATTATTAACAGCAGTTAGTAAATAGGGTTTCGTTTCATATCCTTTACCTTTTCTTCCGGAAGTACCCCAATTTTGTTTAGGTGACATAATCCATTTTAATTTGTCATCCCATGATACTTTTAACAATCCTTGATTTCTTCCTGAAACTATGATTGTACTATCCCTGGGGTCAAACTCTAATGCATTCATATGGAGCCAATCACCACCTCTGAAGAAGTTTAAATCATCTCTACTAACATCCAAATGGTCTGCTAAATCCCATTTTTTTACAACTTTAGACTGTTTTCTATCATAATGAATCATAAAATCACTATCAGATAAAATAGTTTTACCATCTACTTCAATATAGGCATCTCTTGTTCCAACACAAAGGAGCAAGTCTCCGTTTGGTAATTCTAATACATCATGATGTATTCCAAAATTGTTATCAATTAAAGTTTTGTCGATTTGCTTTCCCATCATATCAAATTCATAGATGGTTCTCCTTCCTGCAACTAAAATATTACCATTTTTAATTTTTTGAAACGGCCCAACCATAGCTCCGTGAAAACTTAAATCTAAATACCATCTAATATTTCCTAAATCATCAAAAATTATTGGAGCAGATCTAAATTTTCCAAAATTGGCAAAATGAATATCCATAGCATGCATACCAGGTTCCATTTTGTCTTTTTCTAATTTATTTACTCTTATCGAAGGAAAATATGCTGGAATATCTTCTGTTTGAATTTCAATAATATCCACCTGTTGTCCTCCATCAAAATCTAAAGTCACCTCTACTTTATTTAATTTGTTTGGGTATAATCCCAAAACAGATATAGTTGTATCAGTTTTATAATCTTCAATTGATTGTTCAACTGGAATATCTCCCAAAACTTTTATATGTACACTACAAGGCTTGTCTATATTTATCTTTAGGGTTGCAGTTAATGGTGAAATTTTATTTGGATTTAAAGAAGTTTCAATGCTATAGTTTAAACCAGAATTATTACAACCTATAAAAAATAATGAAAGAAAAATAAAAGAAAAAATTGATGTTTTGAATAAAGGTGTTTTAGTCCACATAGTTAAAATTTTGTGATAATTTATATATTATTGTAAGTAACAATGTACATTTAATTAATTTCAAATTACTAAAATAAGAGGGTTTTAGTATTTTTTAGGAAATTAAGCTAAAGCTCCTAAATATCTTTCTGCATCCAGGGCTGCCATACAACCTGTTCCAGCGGCAGTTACAGCTTGTCTATACTCCTTATCTTGAACATCACCTGCAGCAAAAACTCCAGGGATGTTTGTTTTAGTTGTTTTCCCTTCAGTTATCAAATAACCTGTTTCATCCATATTTAATACACCTTTGAATAAGTCGGTATTTGGCTTGTGACCAATAGCAATGAATATACCCATTACGGTAATCTCTTTTTTATCACCTGAAATATTATTAACTATTCTAACTCCCTCTACTACATTTTCTCCTAATACCTCATCTAATTCAGTATTGTATAAAACCTCTATGTTTTCGGTCTTATTTACCCTATGTTGCATAGCTTTTGATGCTCTCATATAGTCTTTACGAACCAAAACAGTAACCTTTTTACAAATATTAGCCAAATATGTTGCTTCTTCGGCAGCCGTATCTCCAGCTCCAACAACAATCACATCTTGTCCTTTGTAGAAAAAACCGTCACAGGTTGCACAAGCTGAAACACCACCACCAATTAATCGTTGCTCACTATCTAATCCTAAATATTTTGCAGAAGCTCCTGTAGAAATAATAACTGTGTTTGCGTCTATAATTTTGGAACCATCAACAACTACACGATGTATACCTCCTATTTCCTTACTCAAAACCACTTCAGTAACCATACCAAAACGAACTTCTGTTCCAAATCGTTCTGCTTGGTTTTTTAAATCCTCCATCATAGCAGTTCCATCAGTGCCATTTGCATAACCTGGAAAATTATCAACCTCTGTAGTTGTGGTTAACTGCCCACCCATTTGAAGACCAGTATACATCACAGGCCTCATATCTGCTCTTGCTGCATAAATAGCTGCAGTATAACCTGCTGGACCAGAACCAATAATTAGACATTTTATTTTTTCAATATTTTCAGACATTATTAAAACTATTTTTTTCTTTACAAATGTAATTTTTTTTGATTTCCCAAAAGATGGATTTTAATTAATTTTTTTAATTAATTATTAACGAATTTCATTCACCTATGGATAAATATTTTTCAAAATTAAATGGTTAATAGGTATAATAATTTTAGTGTATAGAAATAATATATTAAGTTTGCGCTCTTAATTGTTTCGGGGTGTAGCGTAGCCCGGTCATCGCGCCTCGTTTGGGACGAGGAGGTCGCAGGTTCGAATCCTGCCACCCCGACACTATAAGCCTTGTTTAACAAGGCTTTTTTTTGTTTATAACATTACACTTAAAAAATAATTTTAAAGAGAATGTGATGTTTTTAATCATACCTATTTTTAGAAGTAAAAATTATAAAAATAGAAAACTTAAACAGTTACACAAACTGTACTTTATTATATATTTTATAAATTTTAACAAATCATTTTGTTTAATACTTTGTTTAAAAAGTTAAACATGTTGTACTTTTATAGTGTAAATTATAGTCATGGCAAAAAAGAAAAAAATTACTCAAAATGACATTACTACATGGTATATGGAGTATGTCCTAAATCACAACAAAAAACCATCATCTGTTTATAGTTTTGCAAAAGAAAATAATTTTGATGAAAGTTTATTTTATAACTATTATGCATCATTCGAAGCTATTGAAAAAGGTGTATTTAAATCCTTTTTCAATGCTACTGTTACATTGTTAGAAAAGAGTGAAGACTACACAGATTATGATCCTCGAAACAAGTTGTTAAGTTTTTATTATACTTTTTTTGAAAATTTAACTGCAAATAGAAGTTATGTTGTTTATGCATTAGCAGGAAATAAAAATCAACTCAAATCTTTAGCTGCTTTAACAGAACTAAAAAAATCATTCTCTGAATATATTGAAATTTTAAATATTAAAACCATAGATTTTAAAGAGGAACGTATAGAAAAGCTTCAGCTAAGATCGTTGAAAGAAACTGCATGGCTGCAATTATTGGTAACCATGAAATTTTGGTTAGAAGACACCTCTTCTTCATTTGAAAAAACTGATATTTTTATTGAAAAATCTGTAAAAGCAAGTTTTGATCTCATAGACACCACTCCACTCAAAAGCATTATTGATTTTGGTAAGTTTTTATTTAAAGAAAAAATTCACAACAAATAGGCTAAATGAAAACCATAGACACTATCCCTACATCAAAAATTCAAAGAGCAACAAGAATGGTGCAGACAGGCGCTAAAGTTGGAGTAAATTATATAAAGTATTATAGTGATAAAATTACAAAAACTGAGCGAGAGGCAAAACAGCGTTTAAATGAAAATAATGCGGAAGATATATATGACGGATTAAAGAAATTGAAAGGAAGTGCATTAAAAGTTGCTCAAATGTTGAGTATGGAAAAAAGTATTCTTCCTCAAGCCTATGTTGAAAAATTTTCATTGGCACAATTTTCTGTTCCGCCATTATCGCCTGCACTAGTGATTAAAACATTTAAAAAATATTTTGGTAAACATCCTAATCAAATTTTTGATAAATTCAACTCAACTTCGGTTAATGCGGCGAGTATCGGCCAGGTTCATGCAGCTGAAAAATATGGTAAAAAACTAGCTGTAAAAATTCAATACCCAGGAGTAGCAGATAGTATTTCATCAGATTTATCACTTGTAAAACCAATTGCTATAAAAATGTTCAATATTAGAGGAAAAGATTCTGATAAATACTTTAAGGAAGTGGAAGATAAATTGGTAGAGGAAACCAATTATTTACTTGAATTAGATCAAAGCAAAGAAATCGTTGAAAAATGTAAACATATTCCAAACTTAAAGTTTCCAAACTACTATCCAGAAATTTCATCAGATAGAATAATAACTATGGATTGGATGAAAGGAGAGCACTTATCAGAATTTACTGCATACAATAGCAATTTAGTTATATCAAATAAACTTGGTCAGGCATTATGGGATTTTTATATGCATCAGCTTCATAATTTAAAAAAAGTACATGCAGATCCACATCCAGGAAATTTTCTTGTATCTAAAGAAGGTGATTTGATAGCTCTAGATTTTGGCTGTATGAAATCTATTCCCATTGAATTCTACATTCCTTATTTTGAATTAGCAATAGAAAAAAACATAAATAATCCTGAATTTTTCTTAAAAAAATTATATGAATTAGAAATTTTAAGAGAAGATGACTCACCAGAAGAAATTGTTTTTTTCAAAGATCTTTTTTATGAGTTACTTAGTTTATTTACCAAACCATTTAATCAAGAAGTATTTGATTTTTCTGACCCTGATTTCTTTAACAAAATTACAGAACTTGGAGAAAGATATAGTAAGAGTACTGAGTTGAGAAAAATGAATGGTAATAGAGGTTCTAAACATTTTATATATATTAATAGAACTTTCTTTGGCCTCTATAATCTAATGTTTGATTTAAAGGCTAATGAAATTAAGATCAACAATTACAAAAAACTATAGATGCATTATACTAGAGATCAAATAAATGACCTTGAAAAGATTAAAAAAATTAACTTAATTAATTCATGTTCAGGCTATAAATCTGCTAATCTAATAGGAAGTATTTCTAAAGAGGGTATAACTAATGTAGCTGTTTTTAGCTCTGTAACTCATTTAGGCTCTAACCCTCCTACTTTAGGTTTTATTTTAAGACCAACAACAGTTCCAAGAGATACTTACAAAAATATTCTTGAATCTGGTGTATTTACAATTAATCATATCTTCGAAGATATTATAGAAGACGCTCATCACACTTCTGCGAAATATAAGGAAGAAATTTCAGAATTTGATATTACAGCGTTAGAAGATGAATACCACAATAACTGCATTGCTCCTTTTGTTAAGGGATCTCCAGTTCAAATGGAAATGAAATTTATAGAAGAGTATCATATAAAATCAAATAATGTTATTCACATCATTGCAGAAATAAAAAATTTGTATGTTAAGGATGATATTTTAAATCAAGATGGATTTTTAGACTTAGCTAAAGGAAAAGTAGCAGCTATTAATGGATTAGATGCTTATGCTATAGCCAATGCCAATACTAGATTTAACTATCAAAGACCTAAGAAATTTAATTCGATGAAGTAGTATGAAAATTCTCATTACAGGAGCAACTGGTTATATAGGAAAACGTTTAATACCAATATTGTTAAACGAAGGACATCACTTGATATGCACTGTAAGAGACGTCGCTAGAATTGAAAATATTTATACTAAAGAAGAAAATATAGAATTTGTTGAAATTGATTTTTTGAAAGTAAATTCATTAAATCTAATTCCATCAGAATTTGACATTGCTTTTTATCTCATTCATTCCATGTCTAACTCTGCAAAAGAGTTTCATATTCTTGAAGAACGTTGTGCTTTTAATTTTAAACGAGCTCTAGAAAAAACAACAGTAAAGCAAGTTATTTATCTCAGTGGTATAACAAATGACACCAAGCTGTCTAAACATTTACTTTCTAGAAAAAATGTTGAAAACACACTTCAATCTTCACATTATGCTTTAACTACTTTTAAAGCTGGAATTATTGTTGGATCTGGAAGCTCCTCTTTTGAGATAATTAGAGATTTAGTTGAAAAACTTCCCCTTATGATTGCTCCAAAATGGCTGAATACGAAAACACAACCTATTGGAGTTAGAGATGTTTTATCTTTTTTAACCAAAGCAATTGGTAAAGATGATTTGTATGATAAATCTTTTGACATATATGGCCCACAGATATTAACTTATAAAGAAATGCTTTTGCAGTTCGCAAAGTTTCGGGGACTAAAAAGAACTATAATAACAGTTCCAATAATGACACCAAAACTGTCTTCTTATTGGTTATATTTTGTTACATCAACCTCTTATAAATTAGCGTCCTCTCTAGTGAATAGTATGGGGATAGAGATTATAGGTGAAAAATCTCCTATCAATTCACTATTGGGAATTCAACCAATGAATTACAAAAAAGCTGTAGAACTAGCTTTTATTAAAATTGAACAAAACAGTATTGTATCTAGTTGGAAAGATTCTTATATAAGTAGTGGAAAACTCCAAAATATTCACAAATATATCAACGTACCGAGTTATGGGTGTTTTAAAGACTTTAAGCAAAGAAACGTTATTAATACAGAAAAAACTATTCATAAAATTTGGTCTATTGGTGGAGATAACGGATGGTATTATGGAACATTTTTATGGAAAATTAGAGGGTATATAGATCAGTTTTATGGAGGTACAGGCTTAAGAAGAGGAAGAAGAAGCCCTACAGAATTACTAGATGGAGATGCATTAGATTTCTGGAGAGTAATTTACGCTGATAAGAAACAAAAAAAGTTATTGCTTTACGCAGAAATGAAATTACCCGGTGAAGCTTGGCTGGAATTTAAAATTGAAAACGATATTTTGTATCAAACAGCAACATTTAGACCAAAAGGGGTTGCAGGTAGGTTGTATTGGTTCTTAGTTACACCACTTCATTGGTTTGTTTTTAATGGAATGATTAATAGAATAATTAAACCCTAAGATTTGAAAAAACAGCATCTGCCAGTAAAATATTGTACAGTTTGTGAAAAACCATTTAAATGGAGAAAAAAATGGAAGATAAACTGGGAACAAGTTAAATATTGTAGTGAAAGATGCAGGAGAAACAAATAAAAATAAGTTAACGTTGACTGATAAAACAGAAATAAAAAATACAACAGGGCTAGTTTGGTTTGGAAACGACCTTAGAATTCATGATAATGATGTATTATCTCTTGCTATAAAAAATCATTCTAAAGTCATAGGTACATACATCATAGATCCCTTATTCTTCAAAGAAAATGAATTTGGATTTAAAAAAATGGATGTGTTTAGAACTCAATTTCTTTTAGAATCTTTAAATGATCTTCAACATCAATTATTAACAAAAAATATTTCCTTACTTGTTTTTACAGACAATCCAGAAATTAGACTTAAGGTTATTTGTGACAGTTATAAAATTGATTCTATCTACAAACAGAAAGAGTGGACGAATGAAGAAAATATTTCTAAAATAAAAGTTCAAAAAAATTTAAACAAAAATATCAAAATCACAGAGGTCTACAATCAGTTTTTATATCACCCTGAAGATATTAATATTAATATCGATAGTATTCCTCAAGTATTTTCTAATTTAAGAAAGAAATTAGAAAAATATGTAGCCATTAGACCTAAAACTGAGATTCCAAAATTAAATCCAAATAATGTTATTAATACCACAACTACTATTCCTTCATTAAGTGATCTTGGTTTTAATATTTTCGAAAAAGATAAAAAAACTGCTTTCCCATTTAGTGGTGGTGAAAATGAAGCACTCAAAAGGTTAACTAATTATTTTTTTGAAACAAAAAATTTAGGAATTTATAAAAAAACAAGAAATGGATTAATAGGTACAGACTATAGCTCTAAATTTTCTCCTTGGTTAGCCAATGGTTCTATTTCTGCTAGAACAATTTACTGGAGTGTTAAAAATTTTGAAGAGAGAGAAGTAAAAAATCAGTCTACATATTGGCTTATTTTTGAGTTGATTTGGAGAGATTATTTCAAATATATATCAATAAAATACGGTAACAATATTTTTAAGATTGGAGGAATTTTAAATAAAAACTACACATGGTCATCCAATAAAAAAATGATACAAAATTGGATTAATGGAGAGACTAAAGATGACTTCGTTAATGCCAACATGATTGAATTAAGAAACACTGGTTGGATGAGTAATAGAGGAAGACAAAATGTTGCCTCTTATTTTGCAAAAGAGCTAAAATTAGATTGGAGAATTGGCGCAGCTTATTTTGAATCTATACTACTAGACTATGATGTTCACAGCAATTATGGAAACTGGATGTATGTATCCGGTGTTGGTAATGACCCAAGAGATCGAAAATTTAATACTCAACTTCAAGCAGAGCGATATGACCCCTCACATTTATTCAGAAAGCGCTGGCTTCAACAAACATTATTTTGACAAATGAAAAAAGTTGCATTAGTATTTCCAAACCAGCTCTTTGAGGTTACACCTTTTCAAGATTTAAAATGTGAGTTGTATTTAGTAGAAGAGTTTTTATTTTTTAATCATTACAAGTTTCACAAACAAAAAATTGCTTTTCACAGAGCCACTATGAAAAGTTATTCAAGTTACCTTACGTCACTTGGTTTTAAAGTTACCTACATCAATGCAATATCTGAATTTTCTGATATTAGAAAATTAATTTCTAAACTCATTAAAAATGGTTTACAAGATATACATGTTATTGAACCCAATGACAATTGGCTAGAAAAACATATAAAAAATACTACTAAAAATATTTCAATAACATGGTACAATAACCCTTTATTCATTAATACTAAAAATGAACTTGATCCATTTTTTAATTCGTCTAAAAAGAAATTTTTTCAGACCTCTTTTTATAAACAACAACGTATAAAAAGAAATATATTAATGTCTAATGGAGAACCAGTAGGGGGAAAATTAACCTATGATTCAGAAAATAGAAAAAAATATCCAAAAAATAAAAAGCCACCTACAATTAACTTTCCAGAGAAAACACCCTATCACCTCGAAGCTGAGCAGTATGTTAACAGTCATTTTGATGCCCACTACGGTCATTTAAGTAGCTCAATTATTTATCCCATAGATTTTAAAACCTCACAAGCTTGGCTTGAAGAGTTTTTAGAAAAAAGATTTAAAGAGTTTGGTGATTATGAAGATGCAATTGTGCAAAAAGAAGTTTTTTTAAATCATAGTATTTTATCTCCATTAATTAATGTTGGATTATTAAATCCTTTGGAGGTTATTAAGCAAACTCTCAAATTTGCAGAAAAAAATAATATTCCAATCAACTCCACAGAAGGGTTTGTCAGACAAATAATTGGTTGGCGAGAATTTATTAGAGGAGTCTATAATGTTAAAGGTTCAGAGGAACGCACCAAAAACTTTTGGGGGTTTTCAAGAAAAATACCTGCTTCTTTCTACACTGGATCTACAGGTATAGAACCTATAGATGATGCTATCAAGAAGGTTTTGAATACAGGATATGCTCATCACATTGAACGACTTATGATTTTGGGTAATTTTATGGTTTTATGTGAGTTTGACCCAGACGATGTGTATCAGTGGTTTATGGAGTTATTTATAGACTCATATGATTGGGTTATGGTTCCTAATGTATATGGAATGAGTTTATATGCAGATGGTGGCTTAATGTCTACCAAACCCTATATAAGTAGCAGTAACTACATCATGAAAATGAGTAATTACAAAAAAGGAGATTGGCAGGTAACATGGGATGGATTATTTTGGTCTTTTATGGATAAGCATCGAAATTTCTTTTTAAAAAACCCAAGGTTAGGTATGCTTGTAAGAACTTTTGATAAAATGACTCAGGATAAAAAAGACACACATTTTAAAAATGCTGAAAAATTTATAAAACAATTAGATGAATAAAGAAAAAATAAATCTAGTTTGGTTAAAAAGAGATTTAAGATTACATGACAATGAGGCCATAAGTAAAGCCATAAAAAATGGGAAAAGATTTTTAATTTTTTATGCTTTTGAGAAAATTTTGATTCATGACCCCCATTATAATATTCGTCATTGGAATTTTATTAAAGAATCTCTAGTAGATATCAATACAGAACTTAAAAAACATAAAACAAAAATATTGTCTGCAGCTTCAGATGTTATTGGATTGTGTAATCAAATTCAAAATTTCTACACAGTTCAAACCATCTATTCACATCAAGAAACCGGAATTTTAACCACCTATACTAGGGATAAAGAATTTAAGAGGTACTGCAGAAATAATAATATTAATTGGATAGAAAATGTTAATAATGGAGTTCAAAGAGGAATTCAACACCGAGAAAATTGGTATGATGAATGGGAAAAGTATATGAATGAGAAATTAGAGGTATTTAATCCTTTAGATGATCAATTAATAAATATAGAGGATATTAAAAAAATAGAAAATATTTCAAATCCTGCATCATTAGAAACCTCATCTAATATAAAATTTCAAAAAGGAGGTAGAAGTTTAGGATATAGATATTTAAATAGTTTTTTTAAAGAAAGACACAAAGACTATATGTATAATATATCTAAACCTACACAGTCAAGAACTAGTTGTAGTAGACTATCTCCATACTTAGCCTGGGGTAATCTATCAGTAAGAGAAGTATTTCAGATTGGAAGAAAAGAAAAAAACAAAAAAAATGCCAAACATATAGGGGCATTTTTATCTAGACTTCGATGGCAAGCACATTTCATACAAAAATTTGAAATGGAACATGTAATGGAAAAAGCAAGCGTGAATAAAGGATATCATAAGCTTAAAAAATCCATTTCAAAAAAATATCAAGATGCATGGATCAATGGAAAAACAGGTTTTCCTTTAGTAGATGCATGTATGCGATGCCTTAAAGAAACTGGGTATTTAAATTTTAGAATGCGTGCATTAACTGTTTCCTTTTTCACACATATCCTTTGGCAACCTTGGCAAGATGCTACAACACACCTCTCACAAATGTTTTTAGATTTTGAACCAGGAATACATTTTCCTCAACTTCAGATGCAAGCTGGAGAAACAGGAATAAACAATCTTAGAATTTACAATCCCATAAAAAATGGGAAAGAGCATGATGAAGATGCTGTTTTTATAAAAAAATGGGTTCCAGAACTGAAAAATTTAGATACTCATTTTGCTCACGAACCCTATTTAATGACTCCTCTTGAGCAACAGATGTATAACTTTACGCTAGGAAAAGATTACCCAAACCCAATTGTTGATTTAAGAAAAACGAGAAAAAAAGCATCAGATATCCTCTGGAATTTGAAGAAAAACTCTGAGGTTAGAAAAGAAAACAAAAGAATACTTCTTAAACATACATTATCCAATAGGGATATATTACTTTCAGATAATGTAAAAGTTTAACTCCCTAAAAAGGTGAATTTTAAAAAAATAATGTAGAAAAGTCATACCCTAATTATTTGTTAATTTTTGTCTAACTATTTGATAAAGTCATTAAACAAAATTACATTTGGATGAATGATATTCTCTACAACATATACCAACAAGGAAGCAAGAGATCTGACTAACGATTTAATAGGATTGCCTTTTTCATTCCTTCAATCATTAAAAATGGGAGGTATAGGCTCTAAAAGGATGATTATTGAAGAAACGAGCCAAAACTTTTATCAATATATCAATAATACATCTGATATAAGCTACGCAAATATAGAGCTTCGACCTAAGGGAATAATTATTCTAATAAATAAAGGTCTTAACAATTTTAATTGGGTAATACCCTATAGACAATTGGTTATTTATAAAACTGATAGATTTAGTATTCATGCTCAAGGAAAATACGTCTGTTTTAAGAATAATATTCTTTATAAAGAAAACAAAAAATTCATTTCAAAAATGATAATCCTGAAAACACTTTACCAAGAAAAGTATTTAAACCATGCTTATGAATAAATTATCAATTACTGATATAGATAGAATCATTGAAATGGCATGGGAAGACAGAACAACATTTGAAGCCATAAAGTTTCAGTTTGGTCTTGGTGAACAAGAAGTTATTAGTTTGATGAGAAATGAAATGAAATTGAAAAGTTTTAAATTATGGAGAAAGAGAGTTCAAGGAAGAAAAACCAAACATAGTAAACTAAGAGATTTTGAAAGTGGAAGGTTTAAGTGCACCAGACAAAGACAAATATCTAATAACTCTATTTCAAAAAGATAAACCAGTGCTTTGTTTTAAGTCTAGAGTACTTAAAAACAGCACAAAAAAAGATGAAAAAATATGAATACGAATAGATTAATAAAAGAACTAACAAAAGTGAGTAAGCTTAATGGTTTTTCATTCGATGATATTGGCGATGATCATTTATATACAGGATTAGAAACTCCAATGAAGCCAGACGCTTTTTTGATATCTGATGAAGAAAAAAAAGAAAAAATTGCAATTTTATTCAAAGAAATTATGGACGTAATGGGTTTAGATCTCACAGATGATTCTCTTAAGGGTACTCCAAAAAGAGTAGCTAAAATGTACATAGATGAAATATTTTCTGGATTAAATCCTAATAATAAGCCAAAAATTGCTTTATTTGACAATAAATATCAATATAATCAGATGTTGGTTGAGAAGAATATTACTTTCTACTCAAATTGTGAACATCATTTTGTACCAATTATAGGTAAGGCACATATTGCATACATATCATCTGGAAAAGTAATAGGACTCTCCAAATTGAATCGAATTGTTCAATATTATGCCAAGAGACCTCAAGTACAAGAAAGGTTAACAAATCAAATTGCAGAAGAATTAAAAACTTCTTTGCAAACAGAAAATGTAGCTGTTATTATTGATGCTAAACATTTATGCGTATCATCTAGAGGTATTAAAGATGATACTTCCGCAACAGTTACCTCATATTATGGAGGAGAATTTAATACTCCAGAAAAAATTAACGAATTATTGAACTATTTAAAAGGTTAAACAATGGACATCATAGAAAGAGCTTCAGAATTTGAGCACAGAAAACATAAATTCATTACCACAAGTGATCGAATAATAGCTTCAAGAGAAGTTAAAGGATTAATCTTAGAAATTAATGACATCTACAAGGAAAATAAAGATCCTGAATTAATGGACTTAATGAAAAGATTAACGGTAATTAAGCAGAAAATCGAAAAAAGACTCAAGGGTAGACCTCTAACATCTAGTTAAATAATGCGAAAAATTATAATTGTTGGAGGTAGTCGAGGAATCGGAAACTCCCTTCTTACCTCGCTAGTTGAAAATAACAAAGTTATCAATATTAGTAGGGTCCAACCTACCCTATCACATACTAATTTAACTCATTACACTTGTGATATTTTAATTGATGAACTCCCTGATTTAATGGAAGCTGATTCAATTATATATTGTCCTGGAAGTATCAACTTAAAACCAATATCACGATTAAAGCTAGATGATTTTAGAAATGATTTTGAAATTAATGTAGTTGGTGCTGTAAAGACCATACAAAAATATCTTACCATTTTAAAAAAAGGTAATTGTCCATCGGTTGTTCTTTTTAGTACTGTAGCAACAGAACTTGGAATGCCTTATCATGCTAGTGTAGCTGCTGCAAAATCTGCAGTTGAAGGATTGGTAAAATCATTAGGTGCAGAGTTAGCGCCTACAATCAGAATAAATGCTATTGCCCCTACCGTCACAGATACAGATTTAGCATCTAAGTTCTTTAGAAATGAAAAAATGATTGATATGATTATAGAACGTCATCCACTTAAAAAGTTTCTTGATCCTAAAGAAGTCGCAGATATGGCAGAATTCTTACTCTCTCCAAAAGCATCATCGATCTCAGGTCAAGTTTTTAAAATGGATTGTGGAATTGTTAGTTTTAAAATCTAATATGAATCCGTTTGCAGTTTTCATTAAAACATTGTCTAAAACCAATAAACCTATAAAAATGTCAGCATCAAAATCGTTGTATGATATCAAGATTGATTCACTACAAGGGAAATCAATTGATTTTTCATCCTTTAAAGGAAAAAAAATATTGTTTGTAAATGTGGCTTCAAAGTGTGGATTCACCCCCCAATATAAAGACCTTCAAAAGTTATATAATCAATACCAAGACAAATTAGTTGTTATTGGTGTTCCTTGCAATCAATTTGGGAAACAAGAACCAGGTAAGGCTGATGAAATTGAAGAATTCTGCCAGGTAAACTATGGTGTATCATTCTTAATTACTGAAAAAATTGATGTAAAAGGTAATCAACAACACCCCCTATACACATGGTTAACATCAAAAACTGAAAATGGAAGAAAAAATTCTTCTGTAAAATGGAATTTTCAAAAATATTTGATCGATGAAAATGGTGAATTAATTGATTATTATTATTCAATAACCTCTCCAACTAGTTCTAAAATAAAAAAACACCTGAAATAAAAATGTTTGGACTCTTTAAAAAAAAATCAGAGATAGAAAAATTAGAACATCTTTACAAAAAAAAGATGAAAGAAGGATATGATCTTCAATCTATTGATAGAAGTGCTAGTGACCAAAAGTATGTTGAGGCAGACCAAATATTAAAGAAAATTGAATCCTTAGAAAAAAAGTGATTATCAAAAATTTTAAATACTTAATTTTATTTCTAATCATCAATTTTGGTGGATTAGCATTAGGGAGTTTGCTCATGAATAATGGCCCAAATACAGATTGGTATTTTAGTTTAGCAAAAGCCCCTTGGTCACCACCAGGATGGGTTTTTGGAGCCGCCTGGACAAGTATTATGATTTGTTTTTCTATCTATTTAGTTTTTCTTTTCACGAAGCATTATAGCCAAAAGAAACTAATTTTATTTATTATTCAATTTTTCTTGAATGTTAGTTGGAACTATATTTTTTTTAATAAGCATCAAGTTTTTACAGCACTCATTTCTATAATTTTGTTAACTGCATTAATTTTCTTTTTTTTCTTTCACTTTAATAAGGAAATAAAAAAAGCTAGTTATTTACTTCTCCCCTATATGATTTGGCTTTGTATCGCCACTTCATTAAACCTTTATATTTTGATACATAATTAGAGATGAAAATATATACACTTCACAAAACTCAAAAATTACCAATATCCATCAATGAAGCTTGGGAGTTTTTATCTAACCCTAAAAATTTATCAGAATTAACACCAAAAGAAATGAATTTTAAAATCATTTCAAATGACCAAAAGAAAATGTACGCTGGTCAAATCATTCAATACAGCGTAACTCCAATTGCTAATATTAAAACAAAATGGATAAGTGAAATTACACATTTAAAAGAAGGAAAATATTTTGTAGACCTTCAACTCTATGGTCCGTATGCTTTTTGGCATCATAAACATTTTATTCATGAAATTGAAGGTGGAGTTGAAATGGAGGATATTATTGATTATAAAGTTCCTTTTGGAATGCTCGGACGTATGATTCATCCATTTGCAGTAAAACCTAAACTAGAGAAAATTTTCAACTACAGGCAACAAAAATTAGTAGAACGCTTCGGAAAATATAATAAATAATGGATAAGATTTCAATTTTTTGGTTTCGAAGAGATTTAAGGCTTCACGATAATAAAGGCTTTTTCCGTGCACTTCAATCTGAGGAAAAGATACTGCCAATTTTTATTTTTGATACTGAAATACTTAAAAAAATACCTAAAGACGATGCCCGTATTTCATTCATTTTCTCTGAATTAAAGGCTATGAATACTCATTTGGAATCATTTGAAACTGAGATAAAAATGTTTCATGGAAACCCAAAAGATATTTTTAAATCATTATTGAATAAATTTAAAATAGTAAAGGTGTATACAAACCATGACTATGAACCCTATGCGATAAAAAGAGATTTAGTCATCAAAGAATTATTAGCTAAAAATAAAATTGACTTTCAGACCTACAAAGACCAAGTAATTTTTGAAAGAAATGAAATTACAAAAAAAGATGGCAAACCCTATGTAGTTTATACTCCATATTCAAAAAAATGGTTGGAAAAATACCAAACAAGTAAACCCGAATATTATCCCTCAGAGGATTATTTAATTAGACTTTATAAAAAAACAATATCAAAAATCATAACATTAAGTGATCTTGGGTTTATTGAAACTAATATCCCTATAAAAAACTACATTTTTAATTCTAGAATTATTAATGAATATGAAGAAACGCGTAATTTTCCGGCACTAGACAATACATCTAAACTTGGTCCTCACCTTCGTTTTGGTACTGTTAGTATTCGTCAAATGGTTTCCAGAGCAGATGAGCAAGAAAATAAAATTTTTCTTAAAGAATTAATTTGGAGAGAATTTTTTATGCAAATATTATGGCATTTTCCACATACACACAAAAATTCTTTCAAATCTAAATACGATAGAATTATTTGGAGAAATAATGAAGAAGAATTTAAAAAATGGTGTGATGGGAACACTGGATATCCAATGGTAGATGCCGGAATGAGACAATTAAACAAAACTGGCTTTATGCATAATAGAGTTCGAATGCTTGTAGGAAGTTTTTTATGCAAACATTTACTTATTGATTGGCGTTGGGGCGAAGCATATTTCGCTGAAAAATTACATGACTATGAGATGTCTAGTAATGTTGGAAACTGGCAATGGGTAGCTGGTACTGGTGTTGATGCATCACCTTATTTTAGAATTTTTAATCCTACTAGTCAAATTCAAAAGTTTGATAAAGAATTAAAATATATTAAAAAATGGGTTCCAGATTTTCAGGAACTAACCTATCCAAGTCCTATGGTAGAGCATAAATTTGCAAGAGAACGTTGCCTTAAAACTTACAAAGATGCTCTTGCCTAATAATATAATATATAGTTATTAATTTTATATTTGTTGAAAATACGGGATGTAGCTTAGTCCGGTTAAAGTGCTGGTCTGGGGGACCAGAGATCGGAGGTTCGAATCCTCTCATCCCGACAAACTAAAGTAGAAAATTTCCTTGAAAGTTTACTTTCTTAAGGAAATTTTTTAGTTCAATTAAATAACTAAGATAAAGTTGAAAGAATAATTTTTCTGTATAGTCATGTATATTTTGTTAAATTTGTTTTACATCATAATTTAAAATAAAAATATGCTTGTAATTGGAATTGCTGGAGGTACTGGAAGCGGTAAAACTACTGTTGTAAATCAAATTATTAATGAATTACCTGAAAATGAGGTTTGTGTTATTTCTCAAGACTCTTATTACAAGTCAACAGACTCGCTAACATACGACGAGCGAATAAAAATTAACTTTGATCATCCTAGAGCTATAGATTTTGACTTATTAGAAAAACATATATCAGACCTTAAAAGTGGTGAAATTATTCAACAACCTGTTTATTCCTTTGTCACTCATAATAGAACAAAAGATCATATTGAAACCCATCCTAGAAAAGTAGTAATTATTGAAGGAATACTTATTTTCAACAGTAAGAAATTACTTGATTTATTTGATATAAAAATATTTGTTCATGCTGATGCTGATGAAAGATTAATAAGACGTGTTAGACGAGATATTAAAGAAAGAGGAAGAGATATTGATGAGGTCTTAGATCGCTATAAAAATACATTAAAACCAATGCATCAACAATTTATAGAACCCACAAAAAGTTTTGCAGACATCATTATACCTAACGATCGTTACAATACCGTAGCAATTGATATTGTTAGAACAGTGATAAGTGAACGCTTATAATATGGTAGTAAAAAAAATAAAAGAGAGTAAATTATTTAAGTTTTTCACTAATAAATATATTATCATATTAAGTGCTTTTTTAATATGGATGTTTTTCTTTGATGCTAATGTTCAACTTAATAAAGAATTTAAGAGAGAGATAAAAGAACTTAACACTACCATAAATTTTTATACTAAAGAAATTAAAAAAGATAAAAATACAATTACAGAATTACAAGATTCTCTTCAACTTGAAAAATTTGCTAGGGAAAAGTATTTAATGAAAAAAGATAACGAGGATATTTACATCATAGAATTTGATACTTTAAAAAAATAAATGGACAATTTTTTATTTGATGAATTTGACACTTTAACACCAGCTGCTTGGAAACAAAAAATTCAAGTAGACTTAAAAGGAGAAGATTATAATGAGTCCTTGATCTGGAAATCAAATGAAGGCATTCATGTAAGACCATTTTACTCCTCTGAAGATAGGCATTTTAATACTATTCCCTTAGCTAAGAATGGGTATAAAATTTGTCAATCTATATTTATAGATGATGTAATCATAGCCAATAAATTGGCTATAGATAGTATTCATAGAGGTGCCTCTGCAATTCAATTTATAGCCACTACTTCTTTTGATTATAAAACCCTATTTAATAAAATCAACACCAAAGAAATATTTATTTATTTAAATTTTGAATTCCTTAATGCTGCATTTGTTCAAGAAATAGAGGGCTATTGTAAGAGTAACTACATTTATTTTCAGATTGATAGTATAGGAAACTTAGCCAAAACAGGAAATTGGTTTTCTAATTTAAATTCAGATCTTAAAGAAAAAAATAAATATATTCATGCTGTCAACAATTCAATTTGCGTAAATGCTTCATTGTATCAAAATGCAGGAGCTTCTATTATTCAAGAGTTAGCCTATGCACTTGCTCATACTAATGAATATATTGAGTTATTTGGAGAATCTATAGCAACTAAAATTCATTATATTTTTTCTGTAGGGAGCAATTACTTCTTTGAAATAGCAAAATTAAGAGCATTTCGTATACTAGTCGAAGCCCTTTTTAAAGAATATGGAATAAAAAATACACCCATTCATATTTTCACAAAACCAAGTTTACGAAACAAAACAGTATATGATTACAATGTAAATATGTTGAGAACCACAACTGAATGTATGAGTGCAATTCTAGGAGGGTCAGATACAATTTCTAATATTTCTTACGATTCAATTTATCATAAATCAAATGAATTCGGAGAAAGAATTGCTAGAAATCAATTATTAATTTTAAAAGAAGAAGCCTATCTATCAGAAGCACATAAATTTGCAAATGGAGCTTATTATATTGAAAGTATTGAAAAACAATTTGCTGAAAAGGCACTTCAACTATTCAAACAAATAGAAAAAAATGGAGGGTTTTTAAAGCAACTTAAAAAAGGAACTATCCAAAAGAAGATTAGTGATAATGCGAAAAAACAGCAAGCACAATTTGATCAAAATAAAATCATATTATTAGGAACTAATAAGTTAACACGCGAGAATGATTGTATGAAAAATGAGCTTCAAATCTATCCATTTTTAAAGAAAACAAACACAAGAACTTTGATTGTTCCAATTCTTCAAAGACGATTAGCTGATGAACTAGAGCAAAATAGGTTAAAATTGGAATAGCCATAAAAATATTTTTAAAACAACAAAATAGTAACAAAGTAACGTATATAAATGACCCGAAAAAAGCTTCAAAACTTATCTCTGAATTTTGCTAAAAATACAGCTTTTAAAACTTTTAATCATGAAGGTTTCGTTGCAGGTATCGCTCCAAATTTAAGAGGTCCTTATGCTACCATGTATGTTAAAAAACCTTGGACCATTAGACAATATGCAGGGTTTTCAACTGCTGAAGAAAGTAATTCATTTTACAGAAGGAACTTAAAGGGTGGGCAAAAAGGATTATCTGTTGCTTTTGATCTTGCAACTCATAGAGGCTATGATTCAGATCATGAACGTGTAGAAGGAGATGTTGGAAAAGCTGGGGTTGCTATTGACTCTGTTGAAGATATGAAGATTTTATTCGAAGGCATTCCCTTAGATAAAATGTCTGTTTCAATGACAATGAACGGAGCAGTTTTACCAATATTAGCGTTTTATATCGTAGCCGCAGAGGAGCAAGGAGTAAAAGCATCAGAACTTTCTGGAACCATACAAAATGATATCTTAAAAGAATTTATGGTTAGGAATACTTATATCTATCCACCTAATCCTTCTATGAAAATTATAGCAGATATTTTTGAATATACTAGTAAATATATGCCCAAGTTTAATTCCATTTCAATTTCAGGATATCATATGCAAGAGGCAGGTGCTTCTCCAGAAATTGAAATGGCCTATACGCTAGCAAATGGATTAGAATATATAAAAAAAGGACTTGAAACAGGGATGAAAATAGATTCATTTGCACCAAGATTATCTTTTTTCTGGGGAATAGGAATGGATCATTTTACAGAAATAGCAAAAATGAGAGCCGCAAGAATGTTATGGGCAAAACTTGTGAAACAATTTCATCCAAAAAATCCGAAGTCATTAGCATTAAGAACACATTGTCAAACAAGTGGATGGAGTTTAACAGAACAAGATCCATTTAATAATATCGCAAGAACAACCATTGAAGCAATGGCTGCAGCATTTGGAGGTACACAAAGCCTACATACAAATGCACTTGATGAAGCCATTGCATTACCAACAGATTTTTCTGCACGAATAGCAAGAAATACTCAACTATATTTACAAGATGAAACTCAGATCACAAAAACTGTTGATCCATGGGCTGGTAGTTATCAATTAGAACAACTTACAGAAGATATTGCAAATAAAGCATGGAGATTAATCAAAGAAGTTGAAGAATTGGGTGGAATGACTAGAGCTATAGAAAAAGGAATTCCTAAAATGAGAATTGAGGAAGCTGCTGCAAAAAAACAAGCAAAAATTGATAGTGGTCAGGATATTATTGTTGGCGTAAATAAATACCAATTAAATGAGGAAGACCCTTTGCAAATACTTGATGTAGACAATGAAGCTGTTCGAAAATCTCAAATAAAAAGATTAACCAAAATAAAAGCGAATAGAAATTCACAAAAAGTACAAAAATGGCTTAATGAAATTACTTCAGCTGCTAAATTAAGTTTAAAACCTAGTACCTCAAAAAATATTAAACGCATAAATTTATTAGATTTAGCAATAAAAGCTGCCAAAGAAAGAGCTACCTTAGGAGAAATTTCTTCTGCTTTAGAAGTAGCATATGGAAGACATAAAGCAGTTCATAAAACCATCTCAGGTGTGTATAGTAAAGAAATAAAAGATAATAGGCTATTTAAAGAGGCGTCTAAACTTACTGATAAGTTTGCTGAACTTGAGGGAAGACGTCCACGGATTATGATTGCAAAATTGGGACAAGATGGACATGACAGAGGTGCAAAAGTAGTTGCTACTGGATATGCAGATTTAGGATTTGATGTAGATATTGGTCCGTTGTTTCAAACCCCAAAAGAAGCCGTAAAACAAGCTGTAGAAAATGATGTACACATTTTAGGAATTTCATCACTTGCTGCGGGTCATAAAACCCTTGTTCCTCAAGTTATCTCTGAATTAAAAAAATATGAGCGTGAAGATATCATGGTAATTGTTGGAGGTGTGATACCTGCACAAGATTATCAATTTCTTTTTGACTGTGGAGCCGTTGGTGTTTTTGGACCAGGAACTAAAATAGCTCAAGCTGCCATAGATATGGTTACTATTTTAATGGATTCTACTAAATAATAGAATCGTTTAATCCTATTAATTGTTTTTATTTAAAAATAAAAAAGGAGGCTTTTAAAAGCCTCCTTTTTACATACTAATTATTTATTTGATTAGTCTGTTTCTTGATTTCATTCTTAAAATCTCCAGCATTTACTACGGTCCATTTATCGTAGTTTTTAAAATATTTTTTAATAGATCTATTAACGTCTTCAACAGTTAATTTTTTCATGTTTTCTTCCAAGTTTTTTTGGAAACTAATATCTCTATTATAGTATAAGTTATTGTTAATTAAACTAGAAATTTCATTGTCTTTTGCTCTAGAAACGGTTTGTCCTTGTATCCATCCTTTTACTGCATTCTTTAATTCTTCTTCTGTTATACCATCTTTGATAAAACGTTCTATTTCTTCTTTAAAACCTTTTTGAACCTTAGAAGCATTAATGGGAGCATATATTGCGTAGATGAACATAGAAGAGTTTCTATCTTCTTTTTCTCCATCAATAGAAACGCTTGCTCCTGCACCATAACTAACCCCGTCTTTCTGACGTAATCTGTCTGCTATTCTGGAATTTAAGAAGCCACCTCCAAAAATATTTCCAGCTACAATTAATGCTGCATAATCATCATCGTATTGGCTCAATTCAAATCCTAAAGTCCCAATTGTGAAAGCATTTTTTTTATCTGGAGTTGTAATTTGTTCATTGGCAGGTTTAGATGCCTCAAACTTATTACTTACTGGAGTAAAAGGTAAATCTGATTTGAAATTCTCAAACTCCTTTTCAAAAAAATATTTTAACTTGTCTTCATCAATATTACCAATGGCAACCAAAGTAGCATTGTCTGAAATTCCATAAAAATCTTCGTAATATTTTTTTATATCTTTTACATTTACATTTTGAATTGCTTGAATTTCTTCTTCAATAGACATGCTATATAAAGGATGACCTTTTTTATATTTTTGATTGATCTGTCCTATTTTCTTAGAAGCTAAGAAAGTTGGTTCTGTTTTACTTTGCTCTAGGTAAGCTAAAGCTTCCGTTTTCATCTTTTGAAGTTCTTCAGAATTGAAGCTAGGATTCTTCAACATATCAGACATTAATTTCAAGGTTTCTTCTAAGTTCTCTTCTGTTGAGTTGATATTTACATAAGTTCTTCCATTTGAACCTCTAAAATTAATAGATGATTTTAAGGCACTCAACTTATCTTGAATATCCTGTCTATTCAAGGTTTTTGTTCCTTTATCCAACATTCTTGCAGTATAACTAGCAGTCATTCCTTTATTCATTAAATCATTCACATTTCCATTTCTAAAATTAAATGATACAATGACTGTTTTACCTCGATTATTTTTTTTGATGAATCCATATTCAATTCCGGAAGTGGACAAGTTACCTGAAACCAATTGCTTTTGAATATTGTCATAGGAAACATCAAAAGATTCACCAGCTTCAAATCCTTTTTTTCCTTTGTAATTCTTTACCAATGCATTGATATCCATTGTATGAGAAATTTCAACTCTTACAGGGTCTTTTGTTGGAATAAAGTTTCCAACAGTTCGGTTAGTATTGATAAAATACTTTTTTAAAGCCGTGTTTACCTTCTCCAAAGTCATGGCTTCAATACGATCTCTGTGAATAAACGACAACCTCCAATCTCCAGCACCAATAAATTCACTCATATAGGTTCCTAAATAGGCTGAATTCCTATTAATTTGATCCATTTGTTTCATCAAATTGGCTTTAGCTCTCTTCAATTCAGCTTCAGTAATTGGGTTGTCTGCGAGTTGATCAAAAATACCTAATAAAGTTTCTTCAGCCTCATTTAATGACTTGTTAGAAGGAACATCTATATTGAAATACATAAACGATGGTTCCTTTGTAAAAGGAGAAAAAGACCATAAACTAGAAGCTTTCTTTCCATCTACCAATGCTTTATACAATCTTCCAGAGGGCTGATTTGTTAATATATTTTCAACTATAGACAAGGCTGCGAAATCTTCATCAGATCCAGCTGGTGTATGATATAATGCAGATAAAACTTGTAAGTCCCCTACTCTATTTAAAGTTACTTTCTTCTCGCCATCTTGAGGTGGCTCAATGGTTGGAATATCTCTCAACGGAAAATCTGGATTCTTAATTTCTGCAAACTTCTTTTCAATTAGCGCCAAGGTTTTGTCAGTATCAAACTTTCCTGTTACCATTAAAACAGCATTATCTGGACGGTAAAACTTCTTATAAAAAGCTTTCAAATTTAGTATGGGAACACGTTCAATATCAGAACGATTTCCAATTGTTGATTTCCCATAATTATGCCATAGAAATGAGGCGCTAATTACTTTCTGCATCAATACACCTGATGGAGAATTTTCTCCAGATTCAAATTCATTTCTAACTACAGAAAATTCAGAATCCAAATCCTTTTTTGCTATGTAAGAATTTACCATACGATCCGCCTCCAAATCAAGAGCCCAATCTAAATTTTCGTCTGTAGCATTAAATGTTTCAAAATAGTTGGTGCGATCGTACCAAGTAGTTCCATTTGGTCTTGCACCATGAGAACTTAATTCTTTTGGAATGTCTGGGTGATTAGGAGTGCCTTTAAATACTAAATGCTCAAGTAAATGCGCCATTCCCTTTTCTCCATATCCCTCATGCCTGGACCCAACTTTGTAAGTAATATTTACAGTAATGGTCTGTGATGAATTGTCTGGAAATAGTAAAACTTTTAATCCATTCTTTAGTTTGTATTCTGTAATTCCTTCAACAGAAGCAGTTTGAATTACTTGTGAATTTACGTACATTCCTAGAAATGCGAAAAATAATAAACAGGTGATTTTTTTCATAAAATTTTTTTTATTTAATTTTTTATTTTGGTATAAATATAATAGTTATTTACATATATTTATGTTAATCTTTAAATCTTAACTTTCAATACTTTTAAAATGAAAAAATATTTATTTTTAGTTTTTATACTTCTTGTATCAACTAATTCTTCTGCTCAAAAGGGAATGTCAAAAAATAAAAAGGCATTAATTAACTCTATAGAACAACATAAAAATAAACTTATTGAAATCAGTGATAATATTTGGGAAGCCGCAGAGCCTGCACTTTTAGAGTTTAAATCTTCAAATTATTTATCAGACTATGCTGAAAAAAATGGATTTATTGTAAAAAAAGGTGTTGCGGGTATAGAAACCGCTTTTATTGCTGAATATGGCTCAGGTAAACCCATCATAGGAATTATGGGTGAATTTGATGCAAACCTTGGTATTTCACAAAAAAAACAACCTTTAAAAGATCCATTAGTAAAAGGGGCACCTGGTCATGGGTGTGGTCATAATCTCTTTGGCACTGCAAGTCTTGGAGCAGCAATAGCTATAAAAGAAATGATTGAATCTGGACAAATAACAGGTACTGTTAGATTTTATGGAACCCCGGCTGAGGAAACAATATTTGGTAAGGTTTGGATGGTTAGAGAAGGATTATTTGACGATCTTGACATCTGTATGGACTGGCATCCTGCAGATGAAATAGAGGCAAGTACACAAAGTAGTAAAGCACTTGTTGATTTTAGATTGAAATTTTTTGGTGATGCTGCTCATGCCTCTGGAGATCCTTGGAATGGGAATAGTGCAGTTGATGCCATGGAACTATATACTACTGCTCTAAACTATTACAGAGAACATATTAGACCAACAGCAAGAATACATTATGATATTGAAAAAGCAGGAGATGTTGTTAATGTAGTTCCTGACTATGCACAAATATGGACTAGAATTCGAGAAAATGACAAAGAGAATGTGAACATTTTATATGAAAGAGCAAAAAAAATGGCTGAAGGGGCATCAATGATGGCTAATGTAGATTACGAATTGAGTTTGATTTCAGGTATCTATGAGATTATACCCAATAGATTTGGTGCTGAAATCATACAGAAAAACTTTGAATTGTTAGGAGAAATAGAATATTCAAGTGATGAAATTACATATGCAAATACTATTTTAAAAGAAACAGGAAAAGAACTTAAAGGAATCGACGGGAAAATAAAACCAATTAAACCAACACTTCCTGCGCAAGGAGGATCTACTGATGTAGGTGATGTAAGTCAAATTGTTCCTGTGGTAAGATTAGGCGTTACTACGGCAGCTAAAGACGGACCCTGGCATTCCTGGGCTGTTGTTGCTTGCACAGGTATGTCAATTGGTCATAAAGGGATGGTATACGCCTCAAAATCACTAGCGATGACAATGCTTGATTTTTATAAAAACCCCAAATTAATAGAAGGTGCTAAAAAAGAATTTTTAGAAA
>CALKFR010000068.1 GCA_938084555.1 uncultured Flavobacteriaceae bacterium
GTTCTATGGCTGCATCTCCATCTACTTTTAAAACTTCTGGGTGATTAGCCAAACCTAGATAATCATTAACACTCCAAGTTATCACCTTCTTTCCATTGAAAGACATACGATTAGATATTGGCCCCTCTAACTTAGGAAAAACATAATATCCCTCTGCTTTATCTGCCCAGTTTCCAAGTGGACCTTTATCTGCTTTTATTCTATCAAATAGATCGTTAGTCATCATCTAAAAAATTTAGTTATATCATGATTTTAAGCCTGCAAAGTAACAGAATTTTAGGGAGTTATTCAAATAAAAATAATCTAGATTAATGTTACTCATAATATAAATACTAATATATGTTTAAATTATAAAATATAAGTTGAGGGCTTATTTTGTGGTAAATTAGAATCATAAAAACCCTGTTCTTTCATCCAATCGTCGCTATATATTTTACTCATATAACGAGATCCGTGATCTGGAAATATCAAAACAACAAAACTATCATTATCAAACATTCCCTTGTTTACATATTGTGCTGTAGCCTGCATTACTGCACCGCAGGTATAACCGGGGAAAATTCCTTCTTTTTTTATTATTTCTCTTGCTTTGTATGCAGCATCTTTATCAGTTACTTTTTCATAAACATCTATAACAGAAAAATCTGTTGCACTAGGAATTAAATTTTTACCAAGCCCTTCAATTTTATAAGGTTTGATTTCGTTTTTATCTAATTTCCCTGTTTCATGATACTTTTTTAAAACTGAACCAACTGCATCAACTCCTAAAATTTTTATATCAGGGTTTTGTTCCTTTAAATACTTACCTGAGCCTGAAATGGTTCCTCCTGTTCCACTAGCGGCAACTAAATGAGTTATTTTACCATTTGTTTGTTTCCAAATTTCTGGACCGGTTGTTGCATAATGTGCATCAATATTTAGACTATTAAAATATTGATTGATATAAACTGAATTAGGAGTTTCCTTGTGAATTCTTTTAGCAACCTCATAGTATGACTTTGAGTCATCTACTGAAACATTAGCTGGACATACAAATACCTCTGCTCCCATAGCTCTTAAACCATCAATTTTATCTGGTGATGATTTATCACTTACTGCTAATTTACATTTATATCCTTTAACCATGGCAATCATAGCTAATGAGAATCCTGTATTACCAGAAGTAGTTTCTACTATTGTACTTCCTTTTTTTAAAATACCTTTTTTTTCTGCATTTTCAATAATGTGAAGTGCTATTCTATCTTTTTGAGATTGACCAGGATTAAACATTTCTAATTTAGCATAATATTTACCGGGAAATGAATTAGTAATCATATTTAATTGAACCATGGGTGTTTGCCCCACTAATTCAATTAAATTGTTGTAAATACTGTTGTTTCTTGTCATCATATTAAAACTTAGAAATAACTAAAGTTTGTTTTCTAAAACTAAAATGAATGAATAATCTCTTGCTGTTTCTTTTAAAGAGTCAAAGCGTCCAGAAGCACCACCATGCCCAACATCCATATTTGTATGAAGTAATAAAATATTATCATCTGTCTTTAACTCTCTTAGTTTGGCAACCCATTTAGCGGGTTCCCAATATTGAACTTGACTATCAAAATACCCTGTTGTCACCAACATATTTGGATAATCTTTAGCCTGAACTTGGTCATAAGGAGAATAAGACAACATATAATCATAAGCTTCTTTTTCTTTCGGATTCCCCCACTCATCAAACTCACCCGTTGTTAAAGGTATTGATTCATCGAGCATCGTAGAGATAACATCCACAAAAGGCACAGCTGCAATTATACCATTATATAACTCGGGATTTAAATTGCTTACAGCACCCACTAGTAAACCACCTGCAGAGCCTCCCATTGCATACAAATGTTTTGCAGAGGTATAATTATTTTCAATTAAAAATTTAGAACAATCTATAAAATCAAAAAATGTATTTTTTTTATTCATCATTTTTCCATCATTATACCATTCTCTTCCTAAATATTGCCCACCTCTAATATGAGCTAAAGCATAAACAAATCCTCTATCTAACAAACTTAATCTTGTAGAAGAAAATCCATCAGAAATGGTATAGCCGTATGAACCATAGGCATATTGTAACAAAGGAGTGTCTTTGTTTAATTCTGTATCTTTATGATATACTAAAGAAATAGGAACTTTTTTCCCATCTCTAGCAGTGGCCCAAACACGTTTACTTTTGTAGTTGTTTTTATCAAACTTACCACCCAATACTTCTTGTTCTTTCTTAATTTCTTTTGTTTGGCTTTTCATATTAAAGTCAATCACAGAATTTGGAGTAGTCATTGAATTGTATGAATAACGAATAACATCAGTATCAAATTCTGGATTACTATAAACACCAGCTGAATAGGTTTCTTCATCAAAGGGTAGATAATAATCTTCTTTACCATCCCAAGTTTTTATTCTAATCTTACTTAAACCTTCAGTTCTTTCTTCAATAACTAAATAATTTTTGAAAATAGATACATCTTCGAGTAAAGTTTTTTCTCGGTGTGGAATAACATCTACCCAATTTTCTTTAGTAGTTTTATTTACTGGGGTTTTCATCAACTTAAAGTTGGTAGCATTGTCTTTGTTAGTTTGTATGTAAAAATAATCTCCATAATGTGCCAAACTATATTCTAAGTTGTCTTCTCTCGGTTGAATAATTTTCCAGTTACCATAGGGATTGTCTGCAGAAATAATTCTAAATTCAGAGGATAAAGTACTTGAACTACCGATAACTATAAATTTATGGGATTTAGTCTTATACACATATGTGTTGTAGGTTTCATCTTTTTCTTCAAAAACAACAATATCCTCGGATGAGTCTGTTCCCAATATGTGTCTGTAAATTGAGGAACTACGAAGCGTTAGAGGGTCTTTTTTTGTGTAAAAAAGAGTTTTATTATCATTTGACCAAACAGATCCACCTGTAGTGTTTTCTATTTGGTCAGAAAGTATTTTTCCTGTTTCTAAATTTTTAATTTGAATGGTGTATTGTCTTCTGCTTACAGTGTCTGTTGCATAAGCAACTAACGTATTATTTGGACTTACATTTAGCCCCCCTAACTGAAAATACTCATGTCCTTCAGCTTCTATATTTACGTTAAAAAGTATTTCTTCTTCTGCCTCTAGTTTTTCTTTTTTTCTAGAATAAATAGGATATTGGCTCCCCTTTTCAAAACGAGTTATATAAAAATAATTATTACTAAAATAAGGAACTGAAGTATCATCTTCTTTAATTCTAGCTTTCATTTCCTCAAAAAGGTCTTTTTGAAAATTGTTAGTTGAAGCTGTTACTTTATTAAAATAGTCATTTTCAGAATTCAAATATGCTTCAACTTTTTGAGTTTGAGCATCTTTATTATCAGCAATTTTTTGTTCGTCTGTTAAACGCATCCAAAAATAATTATCTATTCTTGTTGAGTTGTGGATGGTTAATGACTTTGCTTGTATTTCTGCTTTAGGCGTTTTCACGTCTTTATTCATTTTTATATCTGATTTACATGCTGATGCAAAAATAATACATATCAAAGCACTATACTTTAAAATTTGATTCATTTAAATGTTTTTTTAAAAATTTATAGTATAATTCAATTTAAAATTCTTCAAAATCTAAAATTGACTTCTTTATAATAGCTATACAATCTAATAATTCCTTCTCACTCATTACTAAAGGCGGTGCAAAACGAATGATATTACCATGAGTAGGTTTAGCTAATAGACCATTATCTCTTAACTTTAAACATATTTCCCATGCAGTAGTACTGTCTTCAGTATCATTTATTAAGATAGCATTTAAAAGACCTTTACCTCTAACTTTTTTCACCCATTTATTTTCCTTTGCAAATAATGATAATTCTTTTCTGAAAATCCTCCCCAACCTCTCAGCATTTTCAGCTAAATCTTCCTCTCTAACAACATCAAGAGCAGCTATAGCAACTGAGGCTGCTATTGGATTACCTCCAAAAGTAGACCCATGATTACCTGGCCTAATGACATTCATAATAGAATTGTTAGCTAAAACTGCTGAAACTGGATAAGCACCTCCACTTAATGCTTTTCCTAGAATCAAGATATCTGGTTTAACATCTGGGCTACCAGAACAATTTTTATCTTCACATAAACAATTGCCACAAGTAGCTAATAGTCTTCCTGTTCTTGCTATTCCTGTTTGCACTTCATCAGCAATGAATAAGACTCCATATTCCTCACACAAAGCTTTTGCTCCCATTAAATATCCTTCAGAAGGAACATAAACTCCTGCCTCACCTTGAATAGGTTCTACCAAAAATCCTGAAACATTTTTATTGTTTTCAAGTGCTTCTTTTAAAGCTATTAAATTATCGTATTCAATTTTGATAAATCCGTTTGTAAATGGCCCAAAATTTTTCCTAGCTACTGGATCATTAGAAAAAGAAATTATTGTAGTAGTCCTTCCATGAAAATTATTTTCACAAACAATAATTTCAGCTTTATTTTCATCTATACCCTTAACTTCATAGGCCCATTTTCTACAGAGCTTTAATGCAGTCTCAACAGCTTCAGCTCCAGTATTCATGGGTAATACCTTATCAAAACCAAAATATTCAGTAATATACTTTTCATAAGTACCTAAAACATTATTATAAAATGCTCTTGAAGTTAAACTCAAAGTCTTTGCTTGTGCTACCATAGCATTAACAATTTTAGGATGACAATGTCCTTGATTTACTGCTGAATAAGCAGATAAAAAATCGTAATATTTTTTACCCTCTACATCCCATACATAAACACCCTCTCCTCTGCTTAAAACTACAGGTAAAGGATGATAATTGTGTGCACCGTGTTTGTTTTCTAATTCAATCGCTTGTTGCGAAGTTACTTGTTCTAAAACAGCCATTTAAAATAATTTTTAAGGTTAATGCTTTAAGTTTTTAAAAGCATTGCTTATACCTTTAAAAGGAAATAAACATAATAATTAAATCTCGCTTTTGCGAGAGAAATAACCATTCCTTATCTACCTTTATCTTTTCGAAAGATTCAAAAATTCAGCGTGGGAAAGAAATCATCCCTGAGTAGCGCAATTTAAGAAATATTATTCATATCAATCACATCAATTTTATCAGTAATTTTATTTGTAATTGATATGTTTTGCTAATTTTGCTAAACATATTATTACATAATACAGATGCCAAGAAGAGAACGGAATAAATTTGTTAAAAGAGGACAAATATTAGAATTAATAATAGAAGATTATGCCTTTGGAGGAAAAGGTATAGCCAGGATAAGATCTGAAGAAGGCGTTTTTATTGTATTTATTCCAAACACAATTCCTGGGCAAAAGGTTAAAGCTCAAGTTAAAAAATCTACAAAAAATTATGCCGAATGTAATTTAATTGATGTTTTGGAAAGTTCTGCCGATGAGGTAACAGTACCCTATCAAGATATTCCTGGTGCTCCTTTCATTCAATTACCCATAGAATTACAACACCGTTACAAAAAAGAAAGTACTTTATCTCTATTTAAACGTATTGGAAAAGTACCTAATATTGAAGAGCTTTTTGATGAATTGGTAACTTCACCTAATCTATTTCATTATAGAAACAAAATGGAATATGGTTTTTCTGCTATTGGCTATGACAGAAAAAATAAAACAGATATTGATATTTTTACTTTAGGCTTCAAGAGACGAGGAGTTTGGTGGATGGGAGATAATTTGGAAAAAGATTCTGGCCTATTTGACGCACAAGTTGAAAATAATATTAGCACCATAAGAAAATATTGTGAAGCAACAGGTTTATCTCCATGGCATGGACCAAAGAGAGAAGGTTTTTTTCGTTATTTTGTAGTTAGAAAATCATATAAAACCAATCAACTTTTATTTAATTTAGTGACAACATCTTATGATCTTGCTAATTTTGACCTAATTGCCTTTTCTGAGTTATTAAAAGATATTTTTAACGATAGGTTTGCAGGACTTTTACATTCTATAAATGATGAAACTGGAGACAGAACTCTTGCAACTGCTGGTAAAAGTCAACTTATAGCTGGAAAAGATAAGATTATAGAAGAGTTATTGGGGTTAAATTTTGAAATTAGTATGAAAAGCTTTTTTCAAACCAATCCAAAATCTGCTGAAAAATTATATTCTAAAGTAATTGATTATGCATTAGAAAATAAAGAAGCCATAGATAATACAATTGTTATGGACTTATTTTGTGGAACGGGTACTATTGGGCAAATTTTAGCTTCTAGAAGTACTAATGCTCAAATTATTGGTGTTGATATTGTTGACTCCGCAATTAATGACGCCATCAAAAATGCAAAAAGAAACCATATTGATGGACTTAAATTCTACACGGCAGATGTAGGTAAGTTTCTTCATGAACATCCTCAATATAAAAATAAAATTAAAACTATAATCTTAGACCCTTCACGTGCAGGGATTGCCCCCAAAACACTCCTAAAAATTATTGCAATCAATGCTGACAGATTAGTATATGTATCGTGTAATCCTGCAACTCAAGCAAGAGACACCCTAGAAATGATAAAGCACGGTTATGAGATTAAAAAAATAAGTTTGGTAGATCAGTTTCCTCACACTTCACATATCGAAACTATAGTGTTATTTGAAAAACATAGTATTTGATGTAATTTAATCATCTCAAAAATGTTGTACTTTTGATAGAAATAAAAGCTAAAATGAAAAAACTAACAGAGGAAGAAATTGAAAAAAAATTAAAAAATTTACCTGATTGGTATTATTATGAAAATGCCTTGCATTCAGAATTTGAATTTGATAGTTTTAAAAACTGTATGAGCGCTATGATGAGAATAGCTTTTGAGTGTGAAAATCTAAATCATCATCCGGAATGGACTAATGTTTACAATATTCTGGAAATTAAATTAACAACTCATGATGCTGGTGGTGTTACAGAATTAGATTTTAAATTGGCGGAAGTCATGGAAAGCATCGTAGAAGTTGAAGAGTAATAACAATTAGTTACAAATCCTTAGATGAAAAAACACTATTTATTATTATCAATTATTGCACTGCTGGTCTCTAGTTGTGAAAAGGATGATTTTTGTATTGAACCTGTTACTCCCAATATGATTATTCGTTTTTATAATGCAACAAACATTGCACAGACAAAACCAGTAACAGACTTATCAGTTTATTCTGAGGGTTTTGATGAACTTTACACTAATGCTAATTTAGATTCTATTTTAATTCCATTAGACGTTACCAGTAATCAAATTATTTATAATCTTTCTTCTGAAGGTAATTTTGATGTTATAACTATTAATTATGATATCGAAGAAGTATTTGTTTCTAGGTCTTGTGGTTTTAAAGCAATTTTTAATAATGTTAGTATTTCATCAGATATTTCTAATGACTGGATTATTGGTTTAACAGAAACTCTAGATAATACTATTACAATACCAACAATAGATAATGAGACAGCAGCACATGTTAAGATCTTTCATTAAAATTTGTTTTTTAATCATTTTTGTTAGTGTTTCTGCACAACAAAACAATGATTCGATACCCAAAGACAGTATTGAATATAAAACAAGTTATGGTCTTAGACTTGGAATAGATATTAGCAAACCTATTAGATCTCTATTACAGGATTTCAACAGTGGTTTAGAGATAGTTGGTGATTATAGAATTTCAAAAAAATGGTATGTAGCTGCTGAACTTGGAAATGAAAAATTTACTACAAGAGAAGACTTCACAAATTCAACTTCTAGAGGTAGTTATATGAAAATTGGTTTAAACTATAACTCCTATAATAATTGGCTTGATATGAATAATGAAATCTTTACTGGTTTTCGTTATGGTTTAGCTGTCTTTGAACAAACATTGAATAATTATCAAATTAACAGCAACCCTTTATTTCCAGCACTTATTAATAACACACCTCTTACAGAGAGTGGTCTAACTGCGCATTGGTCTGAATTAGTTTTGGGATTTAGAGCAGAGGTGTATTCAAATATTTTTATAACATTCAGTGGTTCCTATAAAATTATGATTAGCATTAAAGATCCTGTAAACTTTAAAACTCACTATGCACCAGGTTTTAATAGAGTATATTTAAGTAATACAGGTTTTGGTTTCAATTACACAATTTCATATTTAATACCTTTTCGTAAAAAATAACTTTAATTTTTATTAACTTAACTCCTCATATAAAAAATTATTACCATGAATAAAATACCTAGCGTTAATTTAGCTGATTTTTTATCTAATGATATTTCAAAAAAACAACAATTTATTGATGACATTGGTCACGCATATGAAAACATAGGCTTTGTTGCTTTGAAAGGACATTTTTTAGATGATTCACTTGTGGATGAATTATATGAACAAATTAAAAGATTTTTTGAACTTCCTGTTGATGTAAAAAGAAAATATGAAGTTCCTGGAATTGGTGGTCAGCGTGGATACGTTTCATTTGGAAAAGAAAGTGCTAAAGGAAGAAAAGAAGGAGATTTAAAAGAATTTTGGCATTTTGGGCAATATGTTGAAAATAATACTGCGCTAGAATTAGAATATCCTAAAAATGTTTTTGTTGATGAATTACCAAAATTTAATCAAGTAGGTAAAACAACCTACCGGATGTTAGAAAAAACTGCAAAATATGTATTACGATCATTAGCTATTCATTTAGGCTTAGAAGAAAAATATTTTGACCAGTTCATTCATAATGGTAATAGTATATTAAGACCTATACACTACCCTCCTATCCAGTCTGAACCAAAAAACGCAGTAAGAGCAGCTGCTCATGGTGATATCAACCTAATTACCTTACTAATGGGGGCTCAAGGAAAAGGGTTACAAGTTCAAAATCTTAATGGTGAGTGGATAGATGCTATAGCTGAACCTGACGAAATAATGATTAATGTTGGCGACATGCTATCAAGACATAGTAATAATAAATTAAAATCAACAATTCACAGAGTGGTTAATCCACCCAGAGAATTGTGGAGCACTTCTAGATATTCTATTCCTTTCTTTTTACATCCTATAAGTAGCATGAAATTAAATGTACTTGAGGGATGTATTGATCAAGATAACCCAAAAGAATTTGATGATATCACTGCAGGAGATTTCTTAAACGAACGCTTACGTGAATTAGGGTTAACAAAGTAAAAATCAATGGATTTTAAAGATCAGCTAAAAAATTTATTTCCAGATCATAAAATACAAGAGGATTCAGTAAAGGATGATAAATCTAATATTTGGCTACAAGATGAACCTCTATTGTGTAAATATGAAAAACGTAAGGGAAAAGCAATTACTATTATAGAAGGCTATAATGGTGCTGTTAAAGATTTTAAAATACTAGCCAAGGAAATAAAAACAAAACTTAGTGTTGGTGGTAGTTTTAAAAATGAAAGCATTATAATCCAAGGAGACTACAGAGATAAAATAATGAAAATATTACAGGATAAAGGTTTTTCAGTTAAACGTGTGGGTGGTTAAACTCTTATAAATTTATTACTTAAAATGAAATTGAAAGATTCGGAACTTATTTTAAACGATAATGGGAGTATTTACCACTTAAGCTTAAAACCTGAGGATATTTCTAATGATATAATTTTTGTTGGAGACCCAGATAGAGTTGAAAAAGTTACCCAATATTTTGACTCCATTGAGTTCTCAATACATAAAAGAGAATTTAAAACAACCACAGGAACTTATAAAAACAAAAGAATATCTGTAATTTCAACAGGAATTGGTTCAGATAATATTGATATAGTTTTGAATGAGTTGGATGCTTTAGTAAATATTAATTTACAAACTAGAACCATAAAAAAAAATCACACTACCTTAAATATAATTAGAATTGGAACTTCTGGTTCCTTACAAAAAGACCTGCCAGTAAACAGTTTTCTTCTGAGTACTTATGCTCTAGATATAAATGGAATGTTACGCTCATATCCAACTAAAAATATATCACATCCAGATATAGAAAATGCTTTTGTGATGCATACTAATTGGGATAAAAAAAAGTCTTATCCATTAGTTATTAAAAACAGTAAAACACTAGAATCTAAATTAATTTCAAATTTAACTTTTAAAGGAATGACTGCCACTGCAGGTGGGTTCTATGGCCCACAAGGGAGAGTGTTACGTTTGGAAGTTAAAGATCCCAACTTAAATAATAAAATAGACTCTTTCAGTTATAATGGAATAAAAGTTACTAACTTAGAAATGGAAACATCTGCCATTTATGGATTGGCTAAACTTTTGGGTCATAGAGCATGTTCCATAAATGCAATTATTGCCAATAGAGCTTCAGGTAAGTTTAGTGAAAACCCAGATAAAGTGATTCAAGATTTAATTCTTTACACCTTAAAAAAAATGGTGAGTTAAAAAATAAATACGTAATTTTAAATGAAAATAAACAATTTATGAAAAGATATATTTATGTTTCAATCTGTGTTCTTGGTTTAATCAGTTTTACATCTTGTAGAAGTACTTCAAAACCCTGTGGATTGGCTGATAATTTCATGAAATCCTCAAAACATTTCCAAACCAATCAAATACAATATTTGATAAAGTCTTAGAAATTAATTATTTAAATCTGAGTAAACTTTGAGTAAAGTATAATTACCAAACAATCTCTTTTTTATTATTTTTTTTTAGGAATTCATTTGTTTTAGAGAAATGTTTACAACCAAACCAACCTCTCCAAGCTCCTAGGGGTGAAGGATGTGGTGCAATTAAAACTTGATGTTTGTTTTGATTAATAAGTTTAATCTTACTTTGAGCAAATTTTCCCCATAGTAAAAAAACTAATTGTTCTTTTTCCAAGGAAACTCTAGTAATAACATTATCTGTAAATTGTTCCCAACCTTTGTTTTGATGACTTCCTGGCTCACCCTCACGAACAGTTAATGTTGTATTTAGTAACAAGACACCCTGCCTAGCCCAAGACGATAAATTACCAGAAATTGGAATGGGTTTATTAAGATCTGATTGTAATTCTTTAAAAATATTTTTCAATGATGGTGGATGTATTATATTATCCATAACAGAAAAGCACAAACCATTTGCTTGTCCTTTACCATGATAGGGGTCCTGACCAATAATTACAACTTTTAACTTTTTGAATGAACATGTGTTAAAAGCTTCGAATATTTTTTTTTGTTCAGGATAACAAAAATTATTTTCATATTCATATTTCACGAATTTAGCTAGGCTCTTAAAAGACTCTTTATCAAATTCTGATTGTAAGAAATTTTTCCAACTTTCCTCAATATTAATAATCATTCTTTTGCTATTTTTGTCTTCTCCAAATATAAAGGTTTGAACATTCATATTTCTGAAAAAGCATTACAAGATTTAGAATTTACAACGGTTATTCAACAAGTTGCATCTTTTAGTATTTCAGAATTAGGGAAAAAACAAGTTTTAGAAACTTTACCCTTCTCTAATAAGAAAAAACTACTCCGAGAATTAGAATTTACAAATGAATACTTGTCATCTTTTGAAAGTGATAATAGAATTCCTAATCATGGTTTTGATAATATTTATGAGGAGATTAAACGATTAACCATTGAAGATAGTTATCTAGAAACAGAAAGTTTTTTAAAAATAGCTGCAAATTCTGAGACTGTTAAGCAATTAAAAAAATATTTTAAAAAATTTAACACCTACTTTCCACAACTTTCAATTTTAGCTGAAAAAATTGACTTTGTGCAAGAAATTATAGATGATATTAAAAAAATTATTACTCCATACGGAGAAATTGTAGATAACGCTTCTCCTGAATTGAGAAAAATAAGAAGAAGCATCAATGGCTTAAATGGTAAAATTGGTCAAAGTTTTTCCTCAGCTTTAAGTAAAGCAAAAGCCTCAGGTTATTTAGATGATATAAAAGAATCTATTATTGATAATCATCGAGTTCTGGCTGTTTTAGCTATGTATCGAAAAAAAGTGTCAGGAAGTTTACTTGGTTCATCAAAATCTGGTAATATAGTATATATTGCTCCACAGGCTTCTCTTACGTATCAGAGAGAACTGCAAAATCTAGAATATGAAGAAAAACAAGAAGTTATTAGAATACTTAAAACCTTAAGTTATAAAATTAGACCTTATTCAGTATTATTGGAATCACAACTTGACTATTTAACACATTTAGATGTAATTAGTTCCAAAACAAAATATGCTCATTCTATTAAAGGATTGTTGCCAAAAATTGGTGAAAATAAGAGAGTGTATTTTAAAGATGCCTACCATCCTATTCTTTTAGTCAATAACAAAGAAGAAAAAATAGAAGTAGTACCACAAACCATTGAGCTAAATGAAAAACAACAAATTATAGTTATCTCTGGACCAAATGCTGGTGGTAAAAGTATTACTTTAAAAACAATTGGGTTATTACAAATAATGCTACAAAGTGGTATATTAATCCCTGTAAATGAACAAAGTGAAACAACAATTTTTGATACTATTTTAACAGATATTGGAGATAATCAATCTATTGAAAATCAACTAAGCACCTATAGTTATCGATTAAAAAACATGCGTTATTTCTTAAGAAAGTGCAATGAAAATACTTTGTTTTTAATAGATGAGTTTGGTACAGGAAGTGATCCTGAATTAGGAGGGGCTTTAGCCGAAATATTTTTAGAGGAGTTTTATCATAAAAAAGCTTTTGGAATAATAACAACACACTATTCTAATTTAAAAGTTTTAGCAAACGAATTAGACAATGTTACCAATGCTAATATGCAATTTAATGAACAAACCCTTGAGCCACTTTATAAATTGTATATAGGCCAGGCTGGAAGTTCTTTCACATTCGAAGTTGCTCAAAAAAATGGAATTCAATTTCATCTAATTAATAAAGCTAAAAAAAGAGTTGAAACTGAAAAGATTCGTTTAGATAAAACTATTTCTAAGCTTCAAAAAGAAAGAAATCGTCTAAATAAAAATTCTGAAAATCTTGAAAAACAAAAGTCAAAAGGACTAAAACATATTGAAAGTTTACAAGATAAAGAAGTAAAAATTCAAGCAAAATTAGCTGGTTTTCAAGAGTTATATGACAAAAACCAAAAAATGTTGTCATTAGGAAGAAAAACCAATGAGCTTTTCAATAAATATTTTCAAACCAATAACAAGAAAGAATTAACTCAAAATTTTAATAAATGGGTAGCAGATGAAAAAGTTAAACATGCTAAGAAAAACCCTATAAAACCGACCACAAAATCACAAAAGCAAAAGGCTAAACGTGCTGAAAAAGAATTACAAGAGGTAATTAATAAAGTAGAAAAAGAAGTGTTGAAAAAGGTAGTTGAAATTAGAAAAGTTAAAAACACTGAAGCTGAAAAATTAGCAAAAATTAAGGCCGCTTATGTATTTAAAATTAATGATACTGTTAGACTTATAGATGGAAAATCTGTAGGAACTATTGAAAAAATTGAAAAGAAAAAGGCTTTTATTAATTATGGAAACTTTACAACTGAAACTTCTTTAGAAAAATTAGAATTAGTAGAAACAAGAAAAAAATAAATTCCTTTTTAAATCATAAATATAATAGCATGGTAAAGTATTTAAAAAAAGTTCTGGAAAATATGCCAAGTAGTTGGTTATCTACCACTACTCACCGACTAGATATTTATGATGAGAGATTAGCTAAGGCTAAATTTTTGGAACAGTTTGAACTCTTAAGTAAGAGTAATAGTAATGAAACTTCAGTCTTAAACAATTTACCTACCGCCTATGATTATATTCGTTTGGGACATCCATTATCTTGTGTTTTGGAGTGGTCAATTGCTCATTTACACAATATCAAACCTAAAAATATTATCAGCTTTTCATCACAAACAATTTCTATTCTAGCCATACTTAGAAAAAATTTATTAGAACATAAAAATACTCAAATCATCTATACTGGTAACTCTCTAGATTTCCTTGATTATAAGTCTTTAAAACATAACTATGGTTATAATTTTAGCATAAAAAAGGTTAAAAAATTATCTGATATTACTCCTTTTGAAGGAAGTACCATATTAGTTTCAGATTTTGAAAAAATAGAGATTAATGATCTTAATTTAGATATTGACTTTTTCATCAATATATACAAAAAACTAGGTAGTATTTTAATAGTTAATGGCAATAAAAACGAACATTATATCTCTGACATACAACATGTAAGAAGAAGAGAAACTATTGCTATGACCCCCATAAGTTGCTATACTGCTTTACAAGCTTTAATTTCTAATTCAAATTTTTCTATTTCAACACCCAATTTAGAAGTCAACAAAAAGATTGTTTTAGATGAAATTATTACTATAAGTGGAGCAAAAACCGATCCTATAGTTGGTTCTAGTGGTCTCTCTATACAATATGCCATTATGATGGGGCTTGTAGATTTTGCACAAGAAAATTATTATGGAAAATCGATTAAATTTATAGTTCCTCCCAATTGTTACGGTGGTACTAATGATCAAGCCAGAAGAGTGGCTGAATGTATAAATAATGTTGAAGTTATTGATTTACTTGTAGACGGCGAGAATGATATGTCGCATAGCATTGATCTTATTTTAGATGAAATTGCAATTCAAAATGATGTCCCTTTTATTATAGCTGAAATTCCAACTAACCCAAGAGTTGAAGTTCCAGATTTAAATCAATTAAAAGCTATTTTAGAAAAAAAACGTAAAACTAATCATGGAGATAATGCCATTAGCCCTGTTTTTATTTTAGATCAGACTTTTTGTCCAAATACTCCTTTTCTTGACACGGTTGATGTTTTTTCAAATATTAGTGCAGTTTCATATGTAAGTGGTTCAAAATTTCCAAGTGGAGGACTTTGTACCGCAGGGTATTGTGTAGGTAATAATAAAACAAATACTTTAATGCTTAAAATTAAAAAGCATCTTCATATTTGTGACAATCAAGCCACAGACCTTCAATATGAAATTCTTGCAAAACAGTTACCCTCAATGAACCAAAGAATAATTGAGGCATACAAAAACACTCGAAATTTTGTAAATTTTATAACCAAAACTTTACCTAGTGCAAAAATAAATTTTGTATCTAAAGATTTAGCAGATCAAGGCTTTACTCCTTCTGTTTTTTCATTAGATCTTCCAACAAAAGGAAATACACTAACAGAAAGAGAAAATTACAAAAGGGCATTAAATCTTAAATTAATAAATTTAATGATTACAAAAATACCTAATCAGAGTAAGTATTGTGTAAGTTATGGTCAACTAAAGGGAAGCTATTGGACAATTCCTGCAACTTCCACTCAAGGAACCACAAAAGAGGGAGACAAAGATTATATTGTAAGGGTATCTTTATCTCCAAAAATAAACCTCAAACTACATAAAAAAATTTTTTCAGAATTTGTAGCTAATATTTGATTAAAAAATGTGGTTATTCATAACCTTCTATTTGTTTGTCATAAAAATCAGATGCTGCTTCTATTAAATTTGATACTTCGCCTGCAATATCATCCTCTCTTTCTCCAGATAAATCTTCAAACCACTCAATCTCATCATCTTTTAAATTGATTAAAAAACGAGGAAATTCTGTATGAAGAACATAAATATCTTCAGGAAAACTAGTATTATCAGCTAGTAAAAATTTAGGTAAGACCATGGTTTTTTGTTTTTATCAATTTTAAAGTTAAATAATTAAAGCGAAGATATAATAAAATAGATGCAGATGATAATCCAGATAATAATCCTATCCAGATTCCAACACTGCCAAGAACATCTTCTTTCCCTAGGAAAAAACTAATAGGAAATCCAATAATCCAGTAAGAAATAAAAGTAATTATAGTTGGTATGTTTACATCCTGAAGACCTCTCAAAGCACCAAGAACAACAACTTGAATACTGTCACTAATTTGAAAAATTGCAGCTACCAATAAGAGTTGTGATGCTATGTTTACAACTTCCATTGTATCAATTAAGTTTTCAGGATCAGTTAAATCTACATAAACTTTAGGTAATTGAAATCTAAAAATTAAGAATATTATTGCAAAACCGGTAGCAAAAATACAGGCAAAAAGAAAAATAGAAATGGCGATTCTTCTTAATTCTATAAATTTTAATAAACCTTTCTGATTTCCAACTCTTACCATGGCAGCTACACTTAAACCCATAGCAATCATAAATGTCATAGAAGATAAATTTAAGGCAATTTGATTGGCAGCTTGAGGATTTTTACCTAATAAACCACTTAACCATATGGCGGCAGTGAAAATAGCTATTTCGAAAAACATTTGTAGAGCACTTGGTGCCCCTAAACTAATTATTTTTTTAAGCATAAATTTTTCTAGTACAAAAATTTTAATATTTGTTACAAACCTCCTAGATAAATCTTTATTTGCTAATAGCCACCATAAATATAAAACCATAATTAATCTAGCGATCACCGTACCATAAGCAGCGCCAACTATTCCAAAAGCAGGAAAACCAAATTTTCCAAAAATTAAAATATAGTTCATAATTATATTAATAATATTAGCTATGATTGTAGCATACATAGGATATCTAGTCATGGATAATCCATCACTAAATTGTTTAAATGCTTGAAAAATAATTAAAGGAATTAGTGAAAAAGCAACGAGGTCTAGATAGGGAATTGCCAGATTAACCACTTCCTTGGGTTGATTTAAGAAATTACTATGTAGAAGTGACTTTGAGAGAAGAAGTAATAAAAACATACTTATCCCCAAAACAGAACATAAAAACAATCCATGTTTAAAAGTAGACTTCGCTTTTAGAAAATTATTAGAGGCATCTGCTTCTGCGATTAAAGGAGTTATAGCCGTAGAAAAACCAATCCCAATAGACATGGCGATAAACATAAAACTATTTCCTAATGAAACTGCGGCCAATTCTGCTGTTCCCAATTGACCAACCATAATATTATCTACAAAACTCACAAAAGTATGCCCTAACATTCCGAGCATAACTGGTGCTGCAAGTGTCCAATTATATTTGAATTCTTTTGTATAAATGCTTAAATCCATGTAATGTGAAAAATAGGCTACGAAGGTATTATAATAATTACTCTAATAATTAACAATTTTGAAACAAATTTACTAGCTTAATTCTATTACTTTTACATAATTAAAAAAATAAAAAAATGACAAAAATAACTTTAGGAGGAACACCCATCTCAACTATTGGAGAAATCCCTAAAAATGGTACTAAAGCACCTGATTTTAAATTAACAGCAACTGATCTTTCAAAGAAATCGTTGGCAGATTTTAAAGGATTTACACTATTATTAAACATATTCCCTAGTGTAGATACTGGAACATGTGCTGCCTCTGTGAGATCTTTTAACAAATCTGCAGCCAGTATGAATAATACAAAAGTACTATGTATTTCCAGAGATTTACCATTCGCACAACAAAGGTTTTGTGGTGCTGAAGGTATAGAAAATGTAATAATGCTGTCTGATTTTGCTGATGGAAATTTTGGTAAGAGTTATGGATTAGAAATTTCTGAAAGTTCATTCAAAAATCTACACTCAAGAGCTGTAATTATTATAAATTCTGAGGGAGAAATTAGTTATTCAGAGCAAGTGTCTGAAATTGGAAATGAACCAAATTATGAAAATGCTTTAGCAGCAATATAAAAAGTATCTGTGAAGAACCCTAAAGATAATTTCATTGTAGAACGAATTAGAAGTGTAAAATTTTCACTTCGTGGTATTTGGTTTCTCATCACTACAGAAAGCAGTATTAAAGCTCAGCTATTTATTATTTTATTAATTTCTTTAGCTGGGTTTTATTTTCATATAAGTTCTAATGAATGGCTTACGCAAACCCTTGCTATTGGCTTAGTTCTTGTTGCAGAGTCCTTAAATACAGGAATAGAAAAATTAGCTGATTTTATTCATCCTGATTATCACAAAAAAATTGGCTTCATCAAAGATGTGTCTGCAGGTTCTTCAGGTATCGCTGCAATAATTTCATTAATAATTGCTGGAATTATATACATTCCAAAAATAGCATTACTTTTCTAAGTAAATACTTTATATTTACTTTTCAAATATTCTATTTTTTTTATGGCCAAAAAAACTGAAAATGCTGCAAAATCTAAATCTTTAAGGTCAAATTCTGTTTTGAATTTCTTTAAAAGTAGGCAAATTCAGACCGTAATTGGTTCTTTTTTATTGTTGTTTTCTCTATTTCTTTTAGTTGCATTTATTTCATTTTTCTTCAGTTGGCAAGAAGACCAAAGTATTATCAATGAATTTTCAAACAAAACAGTAAAAGGAGAAAATTTATTAGGTAAAGTTGGAGCAAACTTGAGTCATTTTATCATATATAAGGGGGTGGGTTTAGGAGCGTTTATTCTTCCTTACCTATTGTTTTTATCAAGTTTATATTGGTTATTTAAAACCAAATTGTCGAAGTTAATTATATCCATTAACTGGGGTCTTTTATCTATGATGTGGATTTCTATTTCATTTGGCTTCATTCATAAAACGAATAGTCTTTTGGCTGGAGTGGTAGGGTATGAATTAAACCAATATATTCAGTTATTTGTCGGAAAGACTGGCTTAGTTATAAGTTTAATTTTCCTATTATTAACCTTCATCATTATAAAGTTTAAAATCACTCCCGAGTTACTCATAAATAAGTTAAGAAAAACAAAAGAGGAGGATATTGATGTTAATACAGTCATAGAACAAGAAGTAAAACCCGAAGATTCAATAACTATTGTTGAAGAAAAATCTGAATTTGAATTGTCTGTTGAAAATTTAAAACCAACAATTGAAAATCATTCGGAAGTTTCATCTCCCTCTAATAAAATTTCCCAAAAAGCTGTAAAACCTAACTCAGAAATTACTGAGGAAGTTGTGGAAATTGACATTAAAGAAATTACTGAGGAAGAAAATGTTTCTGAAAATTTATCAAAAAAACTAGTAAAAGATTTTGGAGAATTTGATCCAACACTAGAATTAGGAAATTTTAAGTTCCCAACATTAAATTTATTAAAACAATATAACGAAAGTATATCTATAGATCCTGAAGAATTAGAACTCAATAAAAATAAAATTGTTGATACTTTAAAAAATTATAAAATAGGTATTGCACAAATTAAAGCTACTGTAGGACCAACAATTACTTTATATGAAATAGTTCCTGAGGCTGGTATAAGGATTTCAAAAATAAAAAATTTAGAGGATGATATTGCTTTATCGTTATCTGCACTAGGAATTAGAATTATTGCACCAATCCCAGGAAAAGGAACTATTGGGATTGAAGTTCCAAATAAAAAATCTACAATTGTTTCCATGTATTCTGTCATTGCTTCCAAAAAGTTTCAAGAATCTAATATGGAGTTACCCATTGCTTTAGGAAAAACTATTTCTAATGAAACTTTTGTTGTTGATTTAGCAAAAATGCCCCACTTATTAATGGCCGGAGCTACAGGACAGGGAAAATCTGTAGGTTTAAATGCTGTTCTTACCTCATTGCTCTACAGAAAGCATCCCGCAGAAGTTAAATTTATATTAGTTGATCCCAAAAAAGTTGAATTAACGTTATTCAATAAAATTGAACGTCACTACTTAGCAAAAATGCCAGATTCAGAAGAAGCAATAATTACAGACACTACAAAAGTTGTTCATACCTTAAATTCTTTATGTATTGAAATGGATAATCGTTATGACTTGCTTAAATCTGCAATGGTCAGAAATATTAAAGAATATAATAATAAATTTAAAGCTAGAAAATTAAATCCAAATGATGGACATCAATTCCTACCATATATAGTTTTAGTAATTGATGAATTTGCAGATTTAATCATGACAGCTGGAAAAGAAGTAGAAACACCAATAGCTAGATTAGCTCAATTGGCACGGGCCATTGGAATACATTTAATTGTTGCTACACAAAGACCATCAGTAAACGTTATTACTGGAATAATTAAAGCAAATTTCCCTGCTAGAATTGCATTTAGAGTAACCTCTAAAATAGATTCAAGAACCATTTTGGATGCTGGTGGAGCTGATCAATTAATTGGTCGTGGAGATTTACTCTACACTGCAGGTAATGAAATAGAAAGAATTCAGTGTGCTTTTGTTGACACCCCGGAAGTAGAAAAAATTACAGATTTTATTGGTTCACAAAGAGCATATCCGGATGCGCATCTTTTACCAGAATATATAGGTGAAGAAGGTGGCACAAGTATTGATATAGATATTTCTGACAGAGATAAGTTATTTAAAGAAGCTGCAGAAATTATAGTTATTGCTCAACAAGGGTCTGCATCATTATTACAAAGAAAATTAAAACTTGGGTATAATAGAGCTGGGCGATTAATTGATCAACTCGAAGCTGCTGGTATCGTTGGAAACTTTGAAGGTAGTAAAGCTAGGCAAGTTTTAGTTCAAGATTTAGTGAGTCTAGAGCAATTATTAGAAAATGAAAAAAACGGTTAAAATGAATAAAATAGGGTTATTTGTTATTGTACTCATAATAAATACTTCAGTTATTTCTCAACAGAAAGATGAAGCAAGATTTTTATTAGATCAAGTTTCTACAACAATGAAATCATACAACAATATGATCTTAGATTTTAGTACTTCACTAATAAATGAAGAGGCAGGAATTAATGAAGATGATGAATTACCTTCCAGAGGATCTATTACCTTACAAGGAGAAAAGTATAAGCTAAACTACTTAGGAAACAGCTTTATTTTTAACGGAATTAAATTATATGTTATTAACCATGACGAGAAAGAGGTTATGATTAATGATGAAGATTTAGAAGATGATGGTGTAATTTACCCTTCTAAATTACTTACTTTTTACAAGGAAGGGTACAATTATGAAATGAGTGTAATTAAAAAAATAAATGGTCGCGAAATTCAATTTATAAACCTCACTCCTATCGATACAAATTCTGAAATTGTAAAAGTTAATTTGGGAATAGACCTAAAAACTAATCACATCTATAAATTAATTCAATTTGGTGACAATGGTACAAAAACCACTTTAACTATAGATCAATTTAAAAGCAATCAAAACATTTCTGATGAACTGTTTCAATTTGATCAAAACTCTTATGAAGAACTTGGTTATTTAATAGACTAGATGAAAATTTTAGATCGATATATTTTAAAATCATTTTTAGTTCCATTTTTTGCAACTTTTTTAATAATTCTTTTTGTACTTGTTATGCAAGCATTATGGATGGCTTTTGAAAGTATTGCTGGAAAAGGTATTGGACTCTTTTTTATATTTAAATTTCTCTATTATACCGCTTTAGTTGTGTCATCTCAGGCATTACCAATAGCTGTTCTATTATCCTCTATAATGGCATTAGGAAATATGTCAGAAAATTATGAGTTTGCAGCTGCTAAGTCTGCAAGTATTTCTTTAATGAGATTAATGAGACCTCTAATTTTATTAACATTGTTAATTAGTGTATTAAATTTTTTATCCCTTAACTATGTTTTCCCTTATGCTACATTGAAGCAGAAAAACCTAACTAATAATATAAAAAAGAAAACCCCTGCTTTAGCTTTAATTTCCGGAAGTTTTAATTCTGAAATACCTAATTACCAAATAAAATTTGACGAAAAATATGGTGAAGAGCAAAACTTACTCAAAAAGGTTTTAATTTATGATTTATCATCTAAAAAGGGTAATAAAAAAATTATTACAGCTGAAAGAGGAAAAATTATAAGTGAAGAAGGAAGTAAATACATGACTCTTGTTTTGTATGATGGTTATTATCATGAAGAGCATATTCCTAAAAGAAGGAATATTAATACCATGAAAAAAATGGCTGCATCAAATGCAACTTTTAAAGAATACACATTTAATATAGATATTTCAAAGTTTACAGATGATGATTTAGATGATGAAAAATACACTAAAAGTTTCAACATGTTGAGTTTAGGACAATTAAAAGATACTATTCCAGCAATGAAATTGTCTTATGATGAGTATTTGAAATCTAAATCTAAGAGTATTTATATTAAAATTAATGCAAAAGAACTCTACAAACAAAATGACTCACTAGAATTAATTAAGTTTAAACCCGAGGTTTTAGATAACTTTAATTTAAGTGGAAAAATAAGTGTTTTGAGCGCAGCGATAAACAATGTAAAAAATTCAAATAAAAATATTAAAACAGATAAAAAATCTATTCAATGGAAAAGAAAGATTCTAAACCTTTATGATATAGAATTTCATAATAGAATAGCTATTTCACTCTCTTGTTTGATATTATTTTTCATTGGTGCTCCACTAGGCTCGATAATTAGAAAAGGAGGTTTTGGTTTACCAATGATACTTGCAATAGTTATATATGTAATCTATTTTTTTGTGAATACATTTGGTAGAAACATGGCGGAAGAAAGTTCTCTTTCTGCTTTTGTAGGCTCTTGGGTTTCTAGTATAATTATGATTCCTTTTGCTTTTTTCCTAACAAGAAGAGCCTCAAAAGGTATGGGATTATTTAATATTGATGTATTTTTACATCCATTAACAAAATTCATTAAAAAGGTTAAACCTTCTGAATAAATAAAAAATGAATACAACAAATATCAGCTCTAAGAAAATAGAATTGAATACAATAGAAGATGCTATTCAAGATATTAAAAAAGGTAAGATTATCATTGTAGTAGACGATGAAAATAGAGAAAATGAAGGTGATTTCTTAGCAGCAGCAGAAATGGTAACTCCTGATATGATAAATTTCATGGCTACTCACGGTCGTGGTTTAATTTGTGCTCCTCTAACAGAGTTACGTTGTAAAGAATTAGAATTAGGAATGATGGTTTCTAATAATACAGATCCTATGGAAACTGCGTTTACTGTATCTGTTGATTTACGTGGTAAAGGGGTAACTACAGGTATTTCTGCATCAGATAGATCAAAAACTGTAAAAGCATTAATCGATAATAAAACAAAATCTTTCGATTTAGCTAGACCTGGTCATATATTTCCATTAAAAGCCAAAGAAGGTGGTGTTTTAAGAAGAACAGGTCATACCGAAGCTGCCATAGACTTTGCACGTTTAGCAAATTTAAAACCGGCCGGATTAATTGTAGAAATAATGAATGAAGATGGAAGCATGGCTCGTTTACCACAATTAATGGATGTTGCAAAAAAATTTAATATAAAAATTGTC
>CALKFR010000069.1 GCA_938084555.1 uncultured Flavobacteriaceae bacterium
TGATATACAAACCATTGTTATTTCTCCTGGATCTAGAAATGCACCTTTAACTATTGGTTTTTCTAATCATGATGCTTTTGAAACGCTAAGTATTGTTGATGAGCGTTGTGCTGCTTTTTTTGCTCTAGGGATAGCTCAACAAAAACAAAAACCCGTAGCATTAGTTTGTACTTCAGGCTCTGCCTTGTTGAATTATTACCCAGCAATTGCAGAAGCATATTACAGTCAGATTCCTCTGGTTATTATTTCTGCAGATAGACCTCCTCATTTCATTGATATTGGTGATGGGCAAACGATTCGTCAAGAAAATATTTTTCAAAACCATATTTTATATAGTGCAAATTTGAAAGAAAATGATTCTGATAATAATAGTTTAAAGTTATCAAAAGCTTTTTCATTACTTCACAATGTAAAAGGCCCTATTCATATCAATGCGCCTTTTGATGAGCCATTGTATGAAACTGTAAAAAAAATGAGTGATTTTTCATTTAAAATTGAAAAACCTGATACTGAAACGAATATAGATTATAATGATTTAGCTCAACTTTGGAATAGTGCAGCTAAGAAAATGATTTTAGTAGGAGTTCATTATCCCAATGCAGCATTAGAAATCTTATTAGATAAAGTTGCTGACGATCCGTCTGTATTAGTACTCACAGAGACGACCTCTAACCTTAACAATAAAAGATTTATAAATTCCATAGACAATCTTATTTTTAATCTAACTAAGGAAGAATTTACATCACTTCAACCAGATATTCTGCTAACATTTGGTGGGTTGATAGTTTCAAAAAAAATAAAAAAGTTTTTACGCGAGTATTCGCCTACAGAACATTGGCATATTAATGAATTAAGAGCTTTTGATACTTATCACGTTTTGAGTAAGCACATTAAAACCGATAGTTATTCTTTTTTTGAAAATTTTCACAAATTTGTAGACCATAACACAAATAGTAATTATGAATCTAAATGGACTCACTATAAAAAACTAATTAGAGAAAAACACAATAATTATATTAAAACAGCACCCTATTCAGATTTAAAAGTTTTTGATTTGATTTTAAAAGTTATTCCAGATTTTTCTGAAGTACAGTTTAGTAATAGTGCTATTATTCGTTATTCTCAATTATTTGAAATGAATTCAACGCTCACTGTTTTTTGCAATAGAGGAACCAGCGGAATAGATGGGAGTACTAGTACTGCTCTAGGTGCTGCTTATGCAAGTCGGAAATCAACTACTTTAGTTACTGGTGATTTAAGTTTTTTTTATGACAGTAATGCGTTGTGGAATAATTATATACCAAAAGACGTAAGAATAATAATTATAAATAATTCAGGTGGTGGAATTTTTAAAATTATTTCTGGGCCTAAAAAATCTTCTGCATTAGAATACTTTGAGACCCCTCATTGTTTAACAGCAGAGTATTTATGTCTTATGTTCGGTTTCGAATACAGTACTGCACATAATTTAAAAACATTAGAACAAGAAGTTGTTGATTTTTATGATAAATCTGATAAGCCAAAAATTCTTGAAATTTTTACACCAAGTGATCAAAATGATTTGGTTTTAAAAGCATACATTAACAATTTAAAATAAATAGGATGGAGTTAGAAATAGGACAAAAAGTTACCATAACTATAGGTAAGGAAACATCACTTGGTTTTATTGTTTTAATTGATGAATCACTCGAGGGGTTAGTATATAAAAGTGACGTTTTTATAGATTTAGAAGAGGGAATCACTACAACAGGATATATCAAAAACATTAGAGAAGATCAAAAAATTGATGTTTCTTTGAGGCCAATAGGTTATAGAAATACAATTGAGGATGATAAAGCTAAAATTTTACATCAATTAACTCAAAAAAATGGTGAATTACAGCTTACAGATAAAAGCTCTCCTGAATCCATAAAATTTCATCTTCAAATGAGTAAAAAAGCTTTTAAAAGAGCTTTAGGAGCCTTATATAAAGAAAAGAAAGTACTTCTTTATCAAGATAAAATAGAAAAAGTTTAATCAGTCCTATTCATTAAGCGTTCTATATTTTGATAGAATAAATCGGCATTAGGATCTCTAGGGTTCATTTTCCCATACCCGAGTCGATATTGTTGTAAAGCTCGCTTAAAGTCTTTACCAGTTTCATAATATTTACCTAAGTAATAATGACCCATTTCAGAAGTTGGAAAAAGTTTTAAAATCATTTTTCCAAAATCATCCAAATAATCTCCACCTTCTTTATCCATAATAATATCCTCTATTGCGAAGACATCAGCTTTTCTAATTCCTATGTTTGCACCAAACAAAAATTCAATATCTAAATATTTAATTTCCAGGTATGAAATGGCTTCTGGAGGACTTAAATTTTTAACTTTTTCATTGAATTCTGTTTTTGTTATTCCAGAGTATATTTCAAAAATTTTTGCAAAAGCTCTAAATATTCCTTCACCAATTGAAGAGGAGGAACTAGGAGAATTGGCTAGTTCATCAAAAACTACATTGAAATTGTTTATTTCAAATGATTTTATAAATTTTCCAAAGTTTTTAATTTTATCTTTTTTTTCAGTATTGCTGAACGGATTACTTGAGAGGTAAAAGTAAAAGGTATTGTCTTGAGAACTTAGCTCCTGTAAATTGTAGGATTCTATTTGGTTAACAATAGTATTAGACAAGGTTGGATTTAAACAGATATAGGCATTAAATATAGAATATTCCTCTTTTAAGAAGTGAGTTATATAATTCGCAGTCAAGCTCTCTCCCACAATGGTTATAAAAGGTGAAGTTTTGTAGGATGCTTCTATGTAGGGAATCATTTCATCTCTAATGAAGCGGTAAAATTTTTCAGAGTTATTATCTAAATTACCACTAATAATATCATAACCAGCATCTTTATTTCGCGACTCTTTCATGTCTATCCCCACAACAATTTGTTCAGGAGCATTGTCTAATTGAGCATAATAATTTGAGGCCCCAACATAGATATCAAATAACTTTTGTCCATCTAATACAATAGCTAAAGGGAAATTTGAAATAGAATCTTTATCATAACTTTTTGGAAGATAAATGGAAAGCTCTCTTGTATCATTTAATACCTCAGAATTATATTTTTTGTAAATTGTTTTTTGACCAAAAGTCAATGAAATAGAAAATACTATTATTAGCCATGTAAGAGTTCTCATAAAAAAGAAGATGTTTTTTTGTTAAAGATAAAAGTTTTAAAAAAATAAGAAGATATTAATTCATACAATATTGCTTTTGTCAATTAGGAATGTTTTATTTTTACATTATCAAAACGCTTTTTACTTTTTAGAACGATAAAAATCTATAATTATGATAGAGCCTTCATGGATTACTGCAAAAAAATACGAGGATATTACGTACCAAAAATCAAATGGTGTTGCTAGGATAGCATTTAACAGACCTGATGTTAGAAATGCTTTTCGTCCAAAAACTACCAGTGAATTATACGATGCATTTTATGATGCAGGTGAAGATACTTCCATTGGAGTAGTTTTATTGTCAGCTGAAGGCCCCTCTTCAAAAGATGGTGTTTATTCGTTTTGTTCTGGTGGCGATCAAAAAGCAAGAGGGCACCAGGGCTATGTTGGAGATGATGGGTACCATAGATTAAATATTTTAGAAGTACAGCGTTTAATAAGGTTTATGCCAAAAGCTGTGATAGCCGTTGTGCCAGGTTGGGCTGTTGGTGGAGGTCACAGTCTTCATGTTGTATGCGATTTAACTTTAGCATCTAAAGAACATGCTATTTTTAAACAAACAGATGCAGATGTTACCTCTTTTGATGGTGGTTACGGGTCTGCTTATTTAGCAAAAATGGTAGGACAGAAAAAAGCTAGAGAAATATTTTTTTTAGGAAGAAACTATTCTGCACAGGAGGCTTTTGATATGGGTATGGTAAATGCTGTAATTTCTCATAATGATTTAGAAAGTACAGCGTATCAATGGGCACAAGAAATATTGGAAAAGTCGCCAACTTCTATTAAAATGTTGAAATTTGCAATGAATCTAACTGATGACGGTATGGTTGGGCAACAAGTTTTTGCTGGTGAAGCCACACGATTAGCTTATATGACAGATGAGGCAAAAGAGGGAAGAGATGCTTTTTTAGAAAAAAGAAAACCTAACTTTCCAAAACAATGGATTCCTTAATTTATTTCTAATTTTTAATTTCTTACTATTCAATGAAAATTATTTGTATCGGGCGAAACTACGCCAAACACATAGAAGAACTTGCAAATGAACGTCCAGAAAATCCAGTAGTTTTCTTGAAGCCTGATTCGGCTATTTTACCTAATAAAAATCCATTTTTTATACCACCATTCTCAAATGATGTTCACTATGAAGTTGAGGTACTTATTAAAATTAATAAAGTAGGAAAACATATTGCTTCAAGGTTTGCCTATAAATATTATGATGAAATCGGTTTAGGAATTGATTTTACAGCCAGAGACGTACAACAACAATGTAAAGAAAAAGGTTTGCCCTGGGAAAAAGCCAAAGCCTTTGATGGAAGTGCCGTTATTGGGAATTTTTATAATAAAAATGATTTTGATTTAAAAAATCTTTCTTTTCAATTGCTTAAAAATAATGAAATTGTTCAGGATGGGAATACACAGTCAATGCTCTGGAAAATTGATGAACTCATTAGTTATGTTTCTCAATACTTTACTCTAAAAAAAGGAGATATTATTTTTACAGGAACTCCTGCAGGAGTGGGTAAGGTTTCTGAGAATGATGTATTGATTGGAAATATTGAGGGTTTGAAAGCTTTTCAAATTAAAGTGAAATAAGTTTTATAGATTGAATTCTTTAGTAAAACAACATGTAATTTTATGAATGCAGAAATTATAACTATAGGAGATGAAATTCTTATAGGTCAAATAGTAGATACTAACTCTCAATGGATTGGAAAGGAACTAAATAAAATAGGGGTTTCTGTATATCAAATTTCATCAATTCAAGATGAAGAATTTCATATTTTGAATGCATTTAAAGAAGCACAAAGTAGAGCAGATATCGTAATTATTACGGGTGGTTTGGGTCCTACTAAAGATGATATTACTAAAAAAACCATTGCAAAGTTTTTTAATGATAAAAATATAGTAGAATATCCTGAGGTGATAGATCACATTCAAAGGATGTTTAAAAAATATAATATTCCCTACAACAAAGTACAACAATATCAGGCTCAATTACCATCAAAGGCCACTCTATTAATGAACAAAATGGGTACTGCACCTGGAATGTGGTTTTATGAGCATAATACAGTTTTTGTCTCCATGCCTGGAGTGCCATATGAAATGAAGGGATTGATGAAAAATGAAGTAATTCCAAGAATTCAAGAACAATTTAAACTTCCTTTTATCATTCATAAAACAGTCATGACCTATGGTCAAGGCGAAAGTATCATTGCTGATAGAATTGAAAATTGGGCTAACAAACTTCCAAATTTCATTAAACTAGCTTATTTACCCTCTTTTGGAAGAGTGCGTTTAAGATTATCAGCAAAAGGTCCGGAAAAACAAGTTTTGGAAGATCGTTTAGATTCGGTATTACAAGAATTATATCTATTACTGTCAGACATCATTACGGGTCATGAAAGTGGTGTGACTATTGAAGAGCACATTGGTAACCTTTTAAAAAGTTCAAACAAAACACTCTGTACAGCAGAGAGTATGACAGGAGGTAAAATTGCCTCAACAATAGTTTCAGTTCCAGGATCTTCAGCTTATTTTAAAGGAGGTGTTATTGCTTACAGCTCAAAAATAAAACAGGAGTTGCTTGGTGTTTCTCCCGAAACTATAAAAAATCACTCTGTAGTAAGTTCCGAAGTTGTTCAAGAAATGGCAATTTCAGCAAGAAAAACAACAAAATCAGATTATGCTATTGCTGTAAGCGGAAATGCAGGTCCAACATCAGACAATACTTCATCTGCAGTTGGTGTTGTTTTTATTGCCATAGCCTCAGATAAAGGGGTTGTTGTCGAAGAGTTTAATTTTGGACATCCTAGAGAAAAAGTTATCAATAGAAGCGTAAATAAATCATTACAAATGCTACAACAAGAAATTCTAAAAAAATAAGCAAAATTGTTTTTGTAGGATTTTAAAAAAATTGTAGATTTGCACCTCGTTTAAAGAAAAGAAATTAAAACTGTAAGAAGATGTCTAGAGTTTGTGAATTAACAGGAAAAAAAGCCATGGTAGGAAACAACGTTTCTCATGCTTTAAATAGAACGAAAAGAAAGTTTAACGCTAATCTTATGACTAAGCGTTTTTACATTCCAGAAGAAGACAAGTGGGTTACATTAAAAGTTTCTGCTTCTGCGTTAAAAAATATTAATAAGAAAGGAATCTCTGCAGTTATTAAAGAGGCAAGAGAGAAAGGTTTCTTAACTAAGTAAATTTCTAGAAAATTATAGAAAGATGGCAAAAAAAGGAAACAGAGTTCAAGTAATTTTAGAATGTACAGAACACAAAGCATCTGGAAAACCAGGTACTTCTAGATATATCACAACAAAGAATAAAAAAAATACTCCAGATAGAATTGAAATTAAAAAATTCAATCCTATTTTGAAGAAAATGACAGTTCATAAAGAAATTAAATAATTAGACTTTTTCACGAAGTTGAAAAATGTCGAATAATAAAAATATAAGAACATGGCAAAGAAATCAGTAGCATCGTTACAGACAGGTTCAAAAAGACTTAGTAAGGCAATTAAGATGGTAAAATCTCCAAAGACTGGTGCATATACCTTTGTTGAATCTATCATGGACCCTTCAAAAGTGAATGAATTTTTAGCTAAAAAATAAATTCATTTATCATAATATTATCAAACTACTTTCCATTAAGAAAGTAGTTTTTTTTATGCCACTAATTTGGTTAAATTTGAAAGAGTAAATATTGAACATAATTCATGAGTTTTTTTAAAAAGATATTTTCAAAAGAGAAAAAAGAATCCTTAGATAAAGGGTTAGAAAAATCTAAATCTAGTTTCTTTACAAAGTTATCTAAGGCAGTAGCAGGAAAATCTAAAGTAGATGATCATGTTCTTGATAACTTAGAAGAGGTTCTAGTTTCCTCTGATGTGGGTGTGGAGACTACGCTTAAAATTATTGATAGAATTGAAGCAAGAGTAGCTAAAGATAAATATCTTGGAACTGAAGAGTTAAACATTATTTTAAGAGACGAGATAGCGGGCCTTCTATCTGAAACCAATTTAGGAAATGATACAGATTTTAACATTCCACAAAATAAGAAACCTTATGTTATTATGGTGGTTGGAGTCAATGGTGTTGGTAAAACTACCACTATAGGAAAATTGGCATCACAATTTAAAAAGAAAGGGCTAAAGGTTGTTTTAGGAGCCTCAGATACATTTAGAGCTGCAGCAATAGATCAACTCCAAGTTTGGGCTGATAGAGTAGAGGTGCCGTTAATAAGGCAAGAAATGGGATCTGATCCTGCATCTGTAGCTTTTGATACACTTAGCTCAGCTGTTTCTCAAAATGCTGATGTAGTTATTATAGATACTGCAGGAAGATTACACAATAAGGTAAACTTAATGAATGAACTAACTAAGATAAAACGAGTTATGCAAAAGGTGGTTAATAATGCCCCCAATGAGGTTTTATTAGTGTTAGATGGGTCAACTGGCCAAAATGCTTTTCAGCAAGCAAAACAATTTACTCTTGCTACAGAAGTAAGTTCATTAGCTGTTACAAAACTTGATGGAACAGCTAAAGGAGGTGTTGTAATTGGAATCTCAGATCAATTCCAAATACCGGTTAAGTATATTGGTGTAGGTGAGGGAATTGATGATCTTCAGGTATTTAATAAAAATGAATTTATAGATTCTTTTTTTAAATAATTCTTATAAGATTTAAAATAGGTATAGTTAATTTATCTTAATTGTATGAATTTATTTAGTCAACATAGAGTTAAAAATATTATTTCCTATGATGGTGAAGTTGATTATCATGGTTTAATCTTTTCTAAAGTTGATTCTGAGCAATATTTTAAGAATTTATTTGAGGAAATACCCTGGAAAAATGATGAAGCTATTATTTTTGGTAAACATCATATTACAAAAAGAAAAGTTGCTTGGTTTGGTGACAAAGCCTACAGTTACAAATATTCTGGAATAACGAAGCAGGCACATTTATGGACTCCCAATCTACTAATGCTTAAACAAAAAGTTGAGGAGCTTTCCTCAACTACTTATAATTCTTGTTTGTTAAATCTTTATCATGATGGAGCTGAAGGTATGGGTTGGCATTCTGATGCTGAAAAAACACTATTAGATTATGGAACCATTGCCTCGATAAGTTTTGGAGCTGAACGTAAGTTTTCATTTAAACACAAAGCAACAAAGCAACGCGTGGATATTTTATTAGAAAATGGAAGTTTATTGCTAATGAGGGGAGCTATCCAAAAAAAATGGCTTCACAGACTTCCTCCAACAAAAAAAGTTTTATCTCCAAGAATTAATCTTACATTTAGAACTGTAATTATATAAAGATTTGGCAAATAATCAAGATTCAATAAACCTCAATAAGTATATCAGTGCAACAGGAATATGTTCTAGAAGAGAGGCTGAAAAATTAATTATTGATGGACGGGTTACCATTAATGGAGTGCCTACTAAACTGGGCAATAGAGTAGTAGAAGGTGATGAGGTTAGGATAGACGGAAAGCCACTAAAATCTAAGCCTAAAACACGCTATATAGCCTTAAATAAACCTATTGGTATTGTTTGTACTACAGATGCTAAAGAGCGTAAAAATATTGTAAAATATATCAATTATCCAGAGAGACTTTTTCCAGTAGGAAGGTTAGATAAACCTTCACAAGGCTTAATTTTTTTAACTAATGATGGTGACATTGTAAATAAGATTTTACGAGCAGGGAATAATCATCAAAAAGAATATCATGTTACAGTAGATCAGGTAATTACAGCTAATTTTATTAAAAAAATGAGTAACGGAATCCCTATTTTAGATACCATTACTCAAAAATGTTTGGTAGAGAAAATAAGTAATTACCAATTTAAAATTGTGCTTACTCAGGGTTTAAACAGACAGATTAGAAGAATGTGTGAGTATTTAAATTATACAGTTAAAAAGTTAGAACGAACTAGAATAATGAATGTAAGCTTAAGTGGCCTAGCTTATGGAGACTGGCGAGAACTCACAACTAAAGAAGTTGATGAATTAAATCAAATTATAGCTTCTTCTTCAAAAACTGCTGAAGTTTCTATAGATGAAAATAAAAAAAGAGAATTTGGAAGAAAACGAACTTATTTTAAAGGAAATAAAAGAAAATCTTAAGTTTCTTTTACAAGACCTCATATCTCGTTTTACGTATCTTTGCAACCGATGAAATTTGAACTAAAGAGCCAAGACCCTAAGAGTAACGCTAGAGCTGGAAAAATCACTACAGACCATGGAGTGATAGAAACTCCTATTTTTATGCCTGTAGGTACCGTAGGTACTGTAAAAGGCGTTCACCAAACAGAATTAAAGACAGAGATTAATCCCGATATTATCCTAGGTAACACCTATCACCTGTATTTGAGACCAACTACAAAAATTTTAGAGCAAGCAGGAGGTTTGCATAAATTTATGAATTGGGATAGAAATATTCTAACAGATAGTGGTGGTTATCAGGTGTATTCATTATCAGGAACAAGAAAAATTAATGAAGAAGGGGTAAAGTTTAAGAGTCATATAGATGGCTCTATGCATTTTTTTACGCCTGAAAATGTAATGGAAATCCAACGAAGTATTGGCGCAGATATCATCATGGCTTTTGATGAATGTACTCCTTATCCGTGCGATTATAACTATGCTAAACGATCAATGCATATGACGCATCGTTGGTTAAAAAGATGTATAAAACACTTAGATAACACTCCACTAAAATATGATTACAATCAAACTTTTTTCCCAATTGTACAAGGAAGTACCTTTAAAGATTTGAGAAAACAGTCTGCAGAATTCATTGCCTCTGTTGGAGCAGAAGCCAATGCTATTGGTGGTCTTTCTGTTGGTGAACCCGCAGAAGAATTATATGCAATGACAGATATTGTATGTGAAATTTTACCTAAAGATAAACCTAGATATTTAATGGGGGTAGGAACTCCAATCAATATTTTAGAAAATATAGCTTTAGGAGTAGATATGTTTGATTGTGTAATGCCTACTAGAAATGCTAGAAATGGAATGCTTTTTACTGCCCACGGTAGTATAAATATTAAAAATAAAAAGTGGGAAAATGATTTTTCAGCTATAGATGATATGGGTATTACTTTTGTGGATACTCTATATAGCAAAGCCTATTTAAGACATCTTTTTGCATCCAAAGAATTATTGGGTAAACAAATAGCCTCTATTCACAATCTAGGGTTTTACTTGTGGTTGACTAGAGAAGCAAGAAAGCATATTATAGCTGGTGATTTTTCCGTTTGGAAAGACAAGATGGTTAAGCAAATGAATAAAAGATTGTAGTGAAAAAATTAGATTGGTACATATTAAAAAGATATTTGGTAACTTTTTTGTTTACCCTTCTCATTCTTATTCCTATTGCGGTTGCAATTGATATTTCTCAACGGGTAGATAAGTTTTTAGCTCATAGTGATCTAGGCGTTGGACAAATTATAGATGAATACTATAAGAATTTTATTATTTATTATTCCAATACTTTCATGCCTTTAGCATTATTTATTGCTGTAATATTATTTACCTCAAAACTTTCAAACAATACAGAAATCGTAGCGATGAACAATGCTAAAATTTCTTTTACAAGATTCTTATACCCCTATATGATTGGCGCTTCACTTGTTACTGTGATGGCTTTGGTTATGAATCATTTTGTGGTTCCAAACAGTAGTAAAGAACGCAAAAAATTTGAAAAGGAATTTTTTAATAAAAAAAAGTTCAAAGACAATATTGTTGAAAATTTCAGTTTACAACTTAATGATAGTACATACATGTATATCAAAAGTTACAGTTTTAAATCATCTCAGGGAAGTTTTTTTTCTATTGAAAATTATAAGGGTATTGAATTAGTTCAAAAACTCACAGCAGATAATATTCGTTGGGTTCAAAAAGATAGTTCCTTTAAGTTAACACGTTATAGATTAAGAAAAGTTTTTAAAGATAGAGACAGTATTTTTTCTGGAACAAGTATAGATACTTCTTTTACATTTACACCAAAAGATTTTTTTTATAAATCAGCACTTGCTCAAGAATTACCTTCCCCAGAACTTTCTGAGTTTATTAAGATCTCTAAAAGAAGAGGTGTTAAAAATTTAAATGCTTACTTGGTAGAATTTCATAAAAGAACAAGCTTGCCAATAGCTTGCTATATTTTAACTTTAATAGCTGTTGCTCTAGCTTTCAAGAAGAAAAGAGGTGGTATAGGTGTAAATTTAGGTATAGGTGTGAGTATTATGTTCATTTATGTTTTCTTTCTTAAAGTAGCGGAAGTTCTTGGGGCTGTTGCCGGTGTAAATCCGTTAATTTATGTCTGGATTCCTAATATTATTTTTGGGTTTTTAGCATTTTACCTTTATTTAAATGCAAGAAAATAATTTAAAATATTACATTCACCTTCACTTAATTGTATTTATTTGGGGGTTTACCGCAATTTTAGGGAAATTAATATCCATTGATGCAATTCCATTAGTTTGGTTTAGGATGTTATTAGCTTCTTTGTTTATTGCTTTCTATTTTTTATTCAAAAAAAAATCACTCAAATTAGATAAAAAGTCATTGGTCAAGTTTTTTATATCTGGTACTTTAATTGCATTACATTGGATTACATTTTTTAAAGCTATTAAAGTTTCTAATGTTTCTGTAGCATTGGTTACGATGAGTACAGGTGCTTTTTTTACATCTTTTATTGAGCCATTTTTTTTTAAAAGAAAAGTAAAAGGGATTGAAATTTTTTTAGGTCTCATGGTTGTAGTAGGCTTATATATTATTTTTAGTTTTGAATCTCAATATACTTTGGGGATTATTTATGCATTAATTTCTTCTTTTTTAGCTGCTTTATTTTCTGTTCTAAACGGGTTGTTTGTAAAAACACATAAAGCCTCAGTAATATCTTTTTATCAACTTTTTTTTGGTGCTTTTTTTATTACTATATTCTTACTTTTTCAAGGTGCTTTTACAGTAGATTTTTTCATATTACCAAGCACAGATTGGATTTATTTATTACTCTTAAGTAGTGTGTGTACAGCATATGCATTTATAGTTTCAGTGGATGTAATGAAACACTTGACGCCCTATACAGTTATGCTTACCATAAATTTAGAACCTGTCTATGCAATTATTTTAGCATTGATTGTGTTTGGTGAAACAGAAGAAATGAATTCTGAATTCTATATAGGGGCCTTTATTGTTTTATTTGTTGTAGTATTAAATGGGGTCCTAAAAAATATGAAAAGTATTGTGAAAAAAGTTGGTAAATACAAACCATCAAAAAAATAGAATACATTGTAAATTGACACAATTTTTGTATTAAGTTTGTAATGTTTAACAATGGATTTTTATGAATCAATTTTATAGAAAATAAATTACCAAACTATGGAATATTTAGACTTCGAATTACCTATTAAAGAATTAAAAGAACAATTAGAGAAATGTTATGAGATAGGAATAGATAGTGATGTTGATGTTATAGCAACATGTAAAAAAATTGAGAAGAAGTTAGAAAAAACAAAAAAAGAAATTTATAAAAATTTAACTCCATGGCAAAGAGTTCAGTTATCTAGACATCCTAATAGACCTTATACTTTAGATTATATTAAAGCGATATGTGGTGAAACTTTTATGGAATTACATGGAGACAGAAATGTCAAAGATGATAAAGCTATGATTGGTGGTTTAGGTAAAATAGGTGATCAATCATTTATGTTTATTGGTCAGCAAAAAGGCTATAATACAAAAACACGACAGTACAGAAACTTTGGAATGGCTAACCCCGAAGGATATAGAAAAGCATTACGCTTAATGAAAATGGCTGAAAAGTTTGGTATCCCTGTAATTACTTTATTAGATACTCCAGGGGCTTATCCAGGATTAGAAGCAGAAGAAAGAGGGCAAGGAGAGGCTATTGCAAGAAATATTTTAGAAATGACAAGATTAAAAACACCTATCATTACCATTGTTATTGGTGAAGGTGCTTCTGGAGGAGCTGTTGGTATTGGTGTTGGTAATAAGGTATACATGATGGAAAACACATGGTATACAGTTATTTCTCCTGAATCGTGTTCATCTATTCTTTGGAGAAGTTGGGAATATAAAGAACAAGCTGCAGCGGCTTTAAAGCTAACCGGTGAAGACATGAAACGTCTTAAGTTAATTGACGGAATCATAAAAGAACCTGTTGGTGGAGCTCATTCAAATAGAGAGGAAGCTTTTGAATCAGTTAAAAATACGATCTTAAGCGCCTTTGAAGAATTAAAGGATATGTCAGACGAGGAAATAGTGAGTTCCAGAATGGAAAAGTATGCTAACATGGGAGTTTATAAAGAATAGATTTTAAATCCCAGGTAATTCGTTTAACATTTTTCTTAATGATGGATTTGCAGGACTCAAGGTATTACTATCAATAATATTACCTTTTGGATCTATTAAAATAAAACGTGGTATACTTCTTATCATGTATTCTCTAGAAAAACGAGCATCATCTTTTCCTGCCCATAATTGAATTCCAGTTAAGTCTCTATCTTTCACCATTGTTGTCCATTTATTACGTGCTTTTTCCCAGCTACCATTTGATCTTCGGTCATCATCAGTAGAAATACTTATGAATGAAATATTTTTATTCTTATATTCCTTTTCAAGCATTTTTAAGTAGGGAAATTGAGCGATGCAAGGTCTACACCAAGTAGCCCAAATGTCAATGTAAACATAACTCCCTAAGAAGTCTGAAAGTGAAGATGTTCCACCACTATAGTTCTCGTAATTTGAAAAATCAGGTGCTTTATTTCCTTTTTTCAATTTTTCTTCACTAATTGCTTGTTCTAAAATTTGAGCGTGAAGAACATCATAATTATCCTCTAATTTTTTAAAAAAGTTTTCATTTTGTTCATTAGAGTCTTCCACCATTGATTTATTGGCATTAGGGTAAATTTTAGAGATACTATCCATTCCTTTTCTGAAATGTTTTATTTTTTTTATAAATGCTTCCTTTTCTAGAATCATAAACCCTTTTACATTTCCAGAACTTTGCCCAAAAATATATCGACTTACAAAAAAATTATTACTATCAGCAGCTTCATCATTACCCTTATATTTAAAACTTTTGAAAAAATTATTTGAATTACTAGTTAATTTTAGGTGATATCCATTTTTTAAAAATACTATTCCTCTCGCATTGCTAGAGCTATATAAATTGAATAATCTTGCTTCTGAAACCTTCAAGGTATCTTTAAAGGTTCCATCTTCAGATATCTTAATAATTTTAGTTAAGCCGTTACCTTGGATTGTTAGGGTTGAATCTACAGAGTTTTCAATGGTTCCACTGAATGTTAAATATTCTTTTGCGTGTTCAGATTTACAAGAACCCAAAAAGGTTAAGATTACAATTAATACACTCAGTCTTCTCATAAATACTAAATTTTAAAATCTTTTCAAAGATAAATACTATTTGAATAGAAAAATTGTTAAAATTTGTTGCATAATCAACATCGTTTGCTGACTTTTACAACAATAACTAATCTTTATGACTGAAACACACGTAATAGACTCTAAGCCACTAGATCTTAGTATTATACAGGATATATTAGTTCGTAATAAAAAGCTTTTACTTTCTGAAAGTGCCACAAAACGCATAAATAAATGTAGGAGCTATTTAGATGATAAAATGTCATCAGTAGTAAATCCTATTTATGGAATTAATACTGGTTTTGGTGCCTTATATAACGTAGAAATAAAGGGAGAAAATTTACAGAAACTACAAGAAAATTTAGTGATGAGTCATGCTTGTGGGGCAGGGGAAGAGGTTTTAGATGAGATTATTAAATTGATGTTATTGTTAAAAATACAATCATTAAGTTATGGTCATTCAGGAGTTCAGCTTGCAACAGTAAACCGTTTAATTGATTTTTATAATAATAATATTTTTCCAGTAGTTTATGAACAAGGTTCTTTGGGTGCTTCCGGAGATTTATCTCCTTTAGCTCATTTAGCCCTGCCATTAATTGGATTAGGAGAGGTTAAATATAATAATCAACGGATTTCTGGAAAAGAGATTCTAGATCGTTTTAATTGGGAAAAAATCAATCTTCAATCTAAAGAAGGTTTAGCTTTATTAAATGGTACTCAGTTTATGACTGCCTACGGGATTTATAATTTATTGAAAGCACATAAAGTTTCTTACTTAACTGATCTAATAGGAACAATTTCCCTAGAGGCTTTTGATGGGAGAATAGAACCTTTTAACGAGTTAGTTCAACTCGTTCGTCCTCATGATGGTCAAATAAAGACAGCAAAAAGGATAAGGGAGTTCTTAGCGGGTAGCCAACTCATTAAACAAGAAAAAAAACATGTTCAAGATCCTTATTCATTTCGTTGCATACCGCAAGTTCATGGTGCTTCCAAAGACACAATTAAATTTGTAACAAAAACCTTTTTAACAGAAATAAATTCAGTAACTGATAACCCTAATATTTTTGTGGAAGAAGATCAAATTATTTCTGGAGGAAATTTTCATGGTCAACCTCTGGCACTAGCATTAGACTTTTTAGCTATAGCTATGTCAGAATTAGGAAATATTTCAGAACGTAGAATCTATCAATTAATTTCTGGTCATAGACATTTACCACCATTTTTGGTCTCTAATCCAGGCTTAAATAGTGGTTTTATGATTCCGCAATATACAGCTGCAAGCATCGTAAGTCAAAACAAACAATATGCTACCCCAGCAAGTGTAGATTCTATAGAATCTAGTAATGGACAGGAAGATCACGTAAGCATGGGTGCTAATGGAGCTACTAAATGTAAAAAAGTAATTGATAATATTCAGACAGTCTTAGCCATTGAATTATTTACCGCCTCCCAAGGATTGTCTTTTGGAAAATTAAAGAGCTCACCATTTTTAGAGTCATTTGTAAATTCTTTTAGAAAAGAGGTTCCTATAGTTTTAGAGGATAGAGTTATGTTTAATGATATTAAAAATGCTTCTAATTTTATAAATACCATGCAAATTGATGCTGATGAGATGTTTTAAGTATTAAAAAATTAATATTAGTATAAAATTAAAAACCCAAGCATTTGCTTGGGTTTTTAATTAGTCTTTAGCCTCTGTTTTTTTCTCCTTAACTTTCTTTCCTTTTTTTATTTTTATGGTAAGATCATTTTTCTCCTCATCTAAATCCATGGTAATTGTATCACCTTCTGTTAATTTAGAATTTACAATTTCTTCAGCTAAAGCATCTTCAATATATTTTTGGATGGCTCTCTTAAGAGGCCGTGCTCCATACTTTTTATCAAAACCTTTATCAGCTATATAATCTTTTGCTTTATCGCTTAGCTTTAGTGTATACCCCAAATCTAAAATTCTATGAAGCAGTTTATCAAGTTCAATATCTATAATAGAATGAATATCCTCTCTTTCTAAAGCGTTAAATACTATTACATCATCAATTCTATTTAAAAACTCAGGAGCGAAAGATTTTTTCAAAGCCCCTTCAATTATTCCTTTAGCATGTTTATCCGATTGTTCTTTTCTAGCGGAAGTACCAAAACCAACACCGGCTCCAAAATCCTTTAATTGGCGAGCTCCAATGTTAGAAGTCATAATAATAATAGTGTTTCTAAAATCAATTTTTCTTCCCAAACTGTCAGTTATATACCCATCATCTAAAATTTGTAATAACATGTTAAACACGTCTGGATGTGCTTTTTCAATTTCATCTAATAGAACTACAGCATAAGGTTTTCTTCGAATTTTTTCAGTTAATTGACCACCTTCTTCATAACCAACATACCCTGGAGGTGCTCCAATTAATCTAGAAATTGCAAATTTCTCCATGTATTCGCTCATGTCTATCCTTATTAAAGAATCTTCAGAATCAAACAATTCACGAGCTAATACTTTAGCTAATTGTGTTTTCCCTACTCCTGTTTGTCCCAAAAAAATAAAAGATCCAATAGGTTTGTTAGGGTCTTTTAATCCAACTCTGTTTCGTTGAATAGCCTTTACAACTTTAGAAACAGCCTCATCTTGCCCTATTACTTTTCCTTTAATCATTTGTGGTAGTTCTCCTAACCTATGACTTTCTGCCTCAGCAACTCTATTTACTGGAATTCCTGTCATCATAGAAATAACTTCAGCAACATTATCTTCAGTAACAATCTCCCTATTTAATTTGGACTCGTCTTCCCATTGTTTTTGAGCAGAATGTAATGCAGCTTCTATATTCTTTTCATCATCTCGTAATTTTGCAGCCTCTTCATATTTTTGACCATTAACAGCCTTTGTTTTTTGCTCTCTTATAACAACTAATTGCTTTTCTAATTCTAATACTTGACCTGGTACTACAATACTAGTAATATGAATTCTAGATCCTGCCTCATCCAATGCATCAATTGCTTTGTCAGGTAAATATCTGTCTGTCATGTATCTATTTGTTAGCTTAACACAAGCATCAATTGCTTCATCAGTATAATTTACATGATGATGTTCCTCATACTTTTCTTTGATGTTGTTTAGAATTTGTATTGTTTCTTCTACACTAGTTGGATTCACAATAATTTTTTGAAAACGTCTTTCTAAAGCACCATCTTTTTCAATATTTGTTCTGTATTCATCTAATGTTGTAGCACCAATACATTGAATTTCTCCTCTGGCTAAAGCAGGTTTTAACATATTAGATGCATCTAATGATCCTGTGGCCCCGCCAGCACCAACAATAGTATGAATCTCATCTATAAATAAAATAATATCATCATTTTTTTCTAGCTCATTCATTAATGCTTTCATGCGTTCTTCAAATTGGCCTCTGTATTTAGTACCAGCTACTAAGCTGGCTAAATCTAGAGAAACAATTCTTTTATCAAAAAGAATCCTAGATACTTTCCTATTAATAATTCGTAGTGCAAGACCTTCGGCTATAGCAGATTTACCAACCCCTGGCTCACCGATTAACATAGGATTATTTTTTTTACGTCTACTCAAAATTTGAGATACACGTTCTATTTCTTTGATACGTCCTACAACAGGGTCTAATTTTCCGGTTTCAGCTAAAAAGGTTAAATCTCTTCCAAAATTATCCAATACAGGTGTTTTGGATTTTTTACTAGATTTACTTTTTTGAGATTGATCGTATGGATTCGATTTTTCTGAAGCAAATTCACTATCATCAGACGGAGTTTCTGAAATTGGATTTGATGGTAGGTCATTATCAGCGTTATCAGTATGAAGCTCCTTGTAAAGAGTTTTAGCCTGATCATAATCAACATCATATTTATTTAATAATTTAGTTGATGGGTCATTTTCATTTCTTAAAATACACAATAATAAATGAGCTGTGTCTATGGCTTCACTTTGATATAATTTAGCTTCTAAAAAAGTTGTCTTTAGAGCTTTTTCTGCCTGTCTGGTCAAATGGAGGCTTTTTTTCTTATTTCCTTCAAGTATAGTAGGAGCTGAAGGGTTAAGTAATTCAAGCTTTTTTCTTACCAATTCTAAATCAATTTGAAAAGTTAGCAATATTTCTATTGCTTTACCGTCTCCTTTTCGAATTAATCCTAATAATAAATGCTCTGTTCCAATGAAGTCATGACCTAATCTTAGGGCCTCTTCTTTACTAAATGTTATTACATCTCTTACCTTTGGTGAAAAATTATCGTCCATATATCACTTTTTCTTTATTGTAAATTTAACCATTTTTGCTTTATAAAATGCAAAAAGAATGCCATCAATTGTAAACTGACAATTTGACCCTTAAATTGGTATCAGAAAGTCTTGTAAATCAAGGGTATAAATCAAGTAGAAATTTTATCAATAAATGTTAATAACTATAGGCTTTTCAGCGGCTAAAATCTTTGTTGAAAATAGGAATTATAGTATCTTGCTAAACGTAAATAAATTAAGTAAAATTTAAACAATAAATACAAGGTATGGCAGAGGGAGAAAAGTTGATTCCGATTAACATAGAAGAGCAGATGAAATCTGCATATATTGATTATTCAATGTCCGTGATAGTCTCAAGAGCATTACCCGATGTAAGAGATGGTTTAAAGCCTGTTCATAGAAGGGTTTTATATGGAATGCATGAGTTAGGTATAAAAGCTACTGGGTCATACAAAAAATCAGCTAGGATTGTTGGAGAGGTTTTAGGAAAGTATCATCCACATGGAGATACTTCAGTTTATGATTCTATGGTACGTATGGCACAAAATTGGAGTGTTCGTTATATGATGGTTGATGGACAAGGGAATTTTGGTTCTGTTGATGGTGATAGTCCTGCAGCTATGCGATATACAGAGGTTAGAATGCAGAAAATATCTGAGGATATGTTATCAGATATTGAAAAAGATACAGTAGATCATAGACTTAATTTTGATGATACCCTTCATGAACCTACCGTTCTCCCTACAAGAATTCCAAACCTTTTGGTAAATGGAGCTTCAGGTATAGCCGTGGGTATGGCAACTAATATGGCTCCTCATAATTTAACAGAAGTTATAGATGGTATAACTGCATATATTGATGATAGAGAAATTGACGTTGATGGTTTAATGCAACATATTAAAGCCCCTGATTTTCCAACTGGAGGT
>CALKFR010000070.1 GCA_938084555.1 uncultured Flavobacteriaceae bacterium
ATGGTATTGAACGGTCTTATTGCTTCTCCATCCTCTTCTAGTTATGGTTATGGTTATGGTTATGGTTATCGTTATAGCTATAGATATCGTTACAGCTATACCTACAAGTATAATTATGGCTATGGCTATGGCTATGGAAGAGACGAAGATTAAGACCTACTATTCTGTTTATATAAAAAACCACCGCATTGCGGTGGTTTTTTTATGGATGACATTTTTTAATTTTTAGGAAAATAATTTTAGTTGAAATTCTCGAATCTTTTCCCATTGAATCCCTAGCTTTTTTGTAAGGCTTAAGTTTTTAAGTTTTATTAGGTCATTCACACTGTGTGCATCGGTAGCCACAAAATCATATAGCCCAGCCTTCAGTAATTTTTCCGCTTTTTGTTTTACTTCTGGTCCATATTGCCCTAAAAGCGATAAGGCATTCAATTGAAAATAAAATCCTTGATTTTTTAAATTTTGATATTCAGAGATGTCTTTGATCATGTGATAGCGTTCTGGATGGGCCAATATTGGAGTGATGTTTTTTTGACATAAACTAAAACAAGCAGATTTTAACATCGTGGTTTTACCAAAAAAATTAATTTCTAATAAAATATAAGTATCATTTAAGAGCAACAAAGGTGAAGATTGCTCAAGATTTTTCATAAATACTTCATCCACCATGTACTCGGCAGCGTAGGAGTTTATTTTTATACTATTTTCATGTCCTTGGTGTTGTTTTAAAAGATCAAACGCATTCTTTATCGTTTCTGGAGTATTTGGGTACAATTCTTTATAAATGTGTGGTGTAGGAATGGTACTTTTAAAACCTAATGCCTCAAATTCATTTAGCATTTCAGCAGAGGAATTTATATCCTTACTACCGTCATCTATGCCAGGTAATAAATGGTTGTGAATATCGCAAAGCCCTTCAAAAAAAGGTTTTTGATGTTTTTGAAAAAAACTAAACATTAGATTTGATAAATTTCTTCAAAATTACAACATATTCTTCTTGTAGGGAAGTTTTAAATATTTTTAAAAGTATTCTCAGGAGTAATTAGTAATTTTTTAATTTAAATTATTATCTATTACAGATATCATTTTTTGAATATATTTTTATTAATTATTATGCAATTTATGGTAGTAAATTTCAAATAATTGTAAAATCTAATTTCTCTAACTATTATAATATCAGTTAATTCAGCTAATTTTTTTATCTTTGTAAAAAAAAATGAATTTTAAAGACCTATTAATCCCTAGTAATTTGTTCTTTATGTTTGTTATTGTATTTCTCATAACAAGCTTTAGTCTCTCAAGAATCAGAAAAATAAGTAGTAAACTTGGCCATTATGATGCCCCTAATGACAGAAGTTCTCATACCGACTTCGTACCTACTTTAGGCGGTGTATCTTTCTTTATCTCCTTAGTTGTATTCTTTTTCTTCTCAAATTTTTATAATATTAATGATACAAGTTTAAGTATCCTGTTAGCCATAACCATCATGTTTTTGGTGGGTTTAACTGATGATTTAAAAGATTTATCTCCAAAAGTTAAATTTTTTGGCCAATTGTTAGCGCTGAGTATTTTAATTATTCAATCCGATTACAGAATCCTCTCGTTTCATGGATTTTTAGGAATCTATGAACTCAATATGTTTTTCTCAGTTTTCATATCTATGTTTCTTATTCTAGCATTTATTAATGCGTTTAATTTAATAGATGGTATAGATGGAATGTCTTCAATTACTGGTATTGTAATTTCAACTTGTTTTGGTTTCCTTTTTTATAAACTACAACTTTTCTTTTTTATGTTTATTTCTGTAGCCTTAATAAGTATGTTGTTGGCTTTTTTACGGTATAATTTTTCTTCTCGGAAGAAAATATTTATGGGAGATACAGGGTCTCTTGTTATTGGTTTGGTATTAGGACTCTTAACATTAAAGCTTTTAACCTTAGAAACTGAATCTGTTAGTGCATTATCTATTCAAAGAAAAGAACTCCCACTTTTACTGTTAATCATATTAATTGTTCCTGCTTTTGATTTGTGTAGAGTTACATTTATTAGATTAAAAAAAAGAGTCTCTATTTTTTCTCCAGATCGAAACCACATTCATCATTTATTAATCGATTCAGGCTTATCCCATAAAAAAGCATCGCTTTTATCTGGATTTACCAATTTATTTTTTGCAGTTACAATGTATTTATCAATACAGTATCTAGGATTGGTATATTCTTTTATATTTTTGGTTGTATTTGTATTGGCTTGCTTTATACTTTTTTTCCTAATTACGAACAATCAAGAAAACCTTCGTAAAAAAGTCAAATTGAAGCATATTTTTCAAAATATAGCTAACTTTTTTTAACAACATTACTTTAAATTTTCTAAGGAAGTTAAGATTATACACAATTAATTTTATACGAAAACGATTGAGTTTTTAATTGCTATTGTGTAACCAAAAGGGTTGTAATATATTTGAGAAACCTATTAAAATAACAGATGATATTAATTGCTGATGGTGGCTCAACAAAAGCGGATTGGATTGCCTTAGACACTAACAAAAATGAACGCTTTAGAGTTAGAACTTTGGGTTTAAATCCTGCAGTTATTTCTTCAGAAGAATTAACAAATAGAATTGTTAATATGTTTCAACTCATAAGCATTAAAGATGAGGTAAGTCAAATTTATTTTTATGGCGCTGGATGTGGAACTCCTAAAGCATGTACCATCTTAAAAGATGTGATGCAAGCCATATTTAAAAATGCTGATATATCTGTAGCAGAGGACATGCTAGCTGCTGTTTATGCTGCTTCTGGTAAAAATCCTGCTCTAGTTTGTATTTTAGGAACAGGCTCAAATAGTTGTTATTTTGATGGTCAAAACATGCAGATGCAAGTACCTTCTTTAGGGTATGTTTTAATGGATGAAGCGAGTGGTAACTATTTTGGTAAAAGATTAATTAGAGACTATTTTTATGGCATGATGCCTAAGTATATGATAGAGCGATTTGAAGCTGATTATGTTCTTGATGCAGATACCATTAAGACTAATATTTACAGAGCACCAAATCCCAATATGTATTTGGCTTCTTTTGCAAAGTTTATGTTTGATTTCAAAGATGAAAAATATGTCAGAAGATTAATGAAAAAGGGATTTGAAAAATTCTTCAAATACAGAGTTTTACCTTATCATCCCTCAGAGGATCTTCCTATTTATTTTATAGGTTCTATTGCGCATTATTTTAAAGAAATATTAGATGATGTTGCCGAAAAGAATGGGTTAAAAATAGCTGGTGTTATCCAAAGACCTATAGATAATTTACTAGAATTTCATAAACAACATATTAATTAATATCCTCTAAAAGTTGTTCAAGAAACATACCTCTTGAACCTTTAATGAGTATATAACTTTTTTCTAAGGGAGTCACATTCATACTATCTTTAAAAGACTCAACTGTCAAGTATTTTTCTGCAGCTGAGGTCTTACTATAATGTTTACCAATAAAAATACATCGGTTTATGCTCAGGGTGTCGCAAAGATCAACAATGCCTTGATGCTCCTTTTCTGAAACTGTTCCAAGTTCAAACATATCTCCTAAAATTGCAATCTTATTTTTATGTTCAACTTCATTTAAGTTTTCAAGTGCTAATTGAGTACTTGATGGATTAGCATTGTAAGCATCCATTACAATTGTATTACTTTTCGTTTTTATGATTTGAGATCTGTTATTGGTGGGTTGGTAATTATGAATACCTCTAATGATATTTTTTTTAGTGATGTTAAAGTATACTCCAATAGCAATAGCGGCTTTGAGATTATTTAAATTATAGACGCCTATCAATTGTGTAGTAATAATTTCATTTTTATAATTTAGAGCTAATAAGGGCTGGGTAGAAGAGATAGTGATAGAGGTGTCTAATAGAATTCTTTCTATAGTATTGGTCAATTCTAATTGCTTAGCGTCTTGAGAATCGATTAAAGCTAATTTATTGTTATTTTTAAGATAGGTGTACAATTCTGATTTCCCTTTAATAACTCCTTCAATACCTCCAAAACCCTCAAGATGGGCTTTGCCAAAGTTTGTGATATACCCAATATCAGGCTCACAAATAGAAGACAAGAACTCAATCTCTTTTTGATGGTTTGCACCCATTTCTACAATACCGATTTCAGTCTTGTTAGTAAATGATAAAAGTGTTAAAGGTACTCCAATATGATTATTTAGATTTCCCTTTGTTGCTTGGGTTTTAAATTGAGTTTCTAAAACAGCAAGAATTAGTTCTTTAGTTGTTGTTTTTCCATTGCTTCCTGTAATACCTATAATAGGAATATTGAGTTGTTTACGGTGATAATTTGCTAATTTTTGAAGGGTTTGCAAAACATTGTTTACCAAAATGGTTTTCCCTTCAATTTGATAATTAATATCATCAATTACAGCATATTTAGCCCCTTTTTCAATGGCTATTTCTGCAAACGTATTTCCATTAAAATGATCACCTTTTAGCGAAAAGAAAATAGCACCTCTTTTAATAGCTCTTGTATCAGTAGTAACAAGAAAATTACGTGAATAAATTTGATATAACGCTTCAATATTCATGCTTAAATATAAAAAAACCTCATTGATTACAATTCAATGAGGTTTTATAATTTTTTTTTGGAATTATCTTGAAGGATTTCTTGCCGTTCTTTTTCCACTATTTAGATTACCCATAACGTCTGTTGCACATCTAAAACCAATGTAATTCGTAGACATATACTCAGGTAAATATCTTCTTTGCGCCGGATCTAACCAATATTCTCTATCTTGCCAAGACCCTCCCTTGTGAACTCTAGTTTTATTACTAATTAATGTAGTTCTTTTTTTAGGATCGTATTGATTGAGTTTTCCTGTATTTTCATCTTTAGCATTGATTGGTGAATTATACATTCTTGACTTGTTGGTAAATTGATCATCTTCTAAATCGAATAAGCGATTTGATAGTTTATCACCATCATTCTTATCTGTATTATCTGAAACAGAGTAGTTAGTTCTCATGAAGACATCATTCATGGTAACGGGTACATATTTAATTTCACCCGGTAAGTTTGAGACAACTACCTTTCCATTGGGTAAGGTATCATAAGTAACCCTCGCTTTGTCAGATTCACCTATTATTACAACCTGGCCTGTAGAATCTATTAATTTTTTCCTAAAGTTATTACCTCTGTAAAAATTAAAATCATTGGCTTCACTGTCTATGATAGGTCTGTATACATCAGCTACCCATTCTGCTACATTCCCAGACATGTCATAAAGACCGTATCCGTTGGGTGGGTAAGATCTAACAGCGATAGGAATATCTGACCCATCTTCAGACCAACCAGATAAACCACTATAGTTACCTTTACTTTGTTTGAAGTTAGCTAACTGACTTCCTTTATATCTATTTGATTTTTCTCTTGTATACTTTCCGTCCCAGGCAAACTTTTTTCTTCCTCTAATATTGTTGTATTCTCTATTTTCAGTATTTGCCTTAGCAGCATACTCCCATTCAACCTCTGTAGGTAATCTAAATTTTTGGGATAAGATTCCATCAAGAGAAGTTACTTGTCTTCCTGTGAATGCTCCTTTTTCTGGTCTTGGTTCACCTTTTTTTCTAATTTTATTATCTGGTAAACCTCTTTTATATACGGTTGAATCACCATCAAATAATTTATAAGGATTTTCTAAATATAAATCCGTATCAAAAAAGTTTCGTATGGTATCATTTCCTAAAACATTAGTTAAAACACCTTTGTCTATTAAATTCTTAAGATTTACAGCGCTTGTTCTCCATTTGCAATATTGAACAGCTTGCAACCAACTCACTCCAACTACTGGATAGTCTGCATATGCAGGGTGTCTTAAGTAACTCTCAGATAAAAGTTCTGTATTTCCTAAACTACTTCTCCAAACAAGTGTATCGGGTAATGCAGAAGCATAAATATTTTTATATTTTTCTTCCTCTGGAGGAAATACTTCTTTGGTTACCTGAAGGTATAAAAGATATTCCGAATTGGTAACTTCTGTTTCATCTAAATAAAATGAACGTACGTGCATTTTTTGAGGTGTAGTATTCCAATCAAACATGACATCATCTTGGACTTGTCCCATAACAAAAGTACCTCCTTCAATTCCAACCATTCCATCAGGAGTTTTTTGGCCTTGAAATGAAGTTCCTTTAATATAACCACCAAATTTAGGGTCATTAAAATTCCAACCCGTTAAAGAAGATTTACCTTTATTGGTTGAATTACAATTATAAAGTAAAACAGTACTGAGCAAAAGAAGGGTTATTCTAGAATAGTTCTTCATATAAAATATAAAATATTAAGATTCTAATTTTTTTTTTTGGCAATTTACAATAAAATTGTTTTCATACAAGATGTTTTCTAATTTTATGTCCTGTAAATTTGTTAATGATATAAAGATAACGCAACACTTTTTCTTATATTATGATTTAACAATTTTTAACACAAAATATATTCATTTTATTTGCGTTCTTTGAAGAATGATTGCATTGAAAAAACATATTTTATTCCTTATTTTATTTATTTTTTTGTCTGTAGTAAGCTATGGCCAAGTGACAAACTCAGTTCTAGCCAATGGAAATTGGTATAAGTTTTCAATAGATACTACAGGTGTTTTTAAAATTGATAGAGCTTTTTTGCAGCAACTAGGTATTTCAACCAATAATCTAAATCCAAAAAAAATCCACATTTATGGAAATGGTGGTCAATTATTGCCCGAATTTAATGGAGATTTTAGGTATGATGATTTGCAAGAGAATGCGATATTCATTGAAGGAGAAGATGATAATTCTTTTGATTCCAATGATTATATTCTTTTTTATGCTCAGGGCCCTCATAGCTGGGATGTAAACCCTACTCAAGGAACTGTGAATCATAAACAAAACATATACTCAGATAAATCTTATTATTTTATTACCATTAATGAAGATGATGGAAAGAGAATACAGAATTCATCTCGTGTGAATGGTCCTGCAAATATTCAGATTACTAGCTTTAATGATTATGTTTTTTATGAAAAAGAAATCATTAATCTTTTTGCCGCTGGTAAAAAATGGCTTGGAGAGGATTTTAGTGTAGATAATGAGTTATTACTTGAAATACCATTCCCGAATTCAGTTTTAAATGAACCAGTAAATATTAAGGTTAGAGCAGTAGCAGTATCTGAATTAACCTCCTCCATGCAAATTAAAGTAAACTCTCAAGATCTTTTTAATCTTAATTTTAGTGCAAGCACGAGTTCTGGAAATCTGGCATCTGATAGAATACAAAGTTCAGATCATACTATTACATCTTCAACTATTGTCTTTAATTTAAATTACAATAATGGTGGAAATCCATCGGCAAGGGCCTATTTAGATTATATTGAAGTATCAGGAAAAAAAGAATTAACAGCAAACGATTTTCAGTTTTCTTTTCGAAGTTTTGAAGCTGCAAATACAGCAGGAATAGTCGAATATCAAATTCAAAATTCACAAAATATATTTCAGATTTGGGATGTAACAGACCCAATCAATACAACTAATATAAATAATGAATCAACTTCAGGACCTTTTTCTTTTAAAGCAAATTCTGGAGTATTGAAAGAATATATTGTCTTACATCAAGATGATTATTACACTCCACAAACTCTTCCGAATTCAAGAATACCCAATCAAAATGTTCATGCAATACAAGACATTAATTATTTACTTATCACAACAGATGAGTTTGAAGCGCAAGCACAGAGAATTGCAGACTATCATATAGAAAACTCAGGATTAACAGCTAAGGTGGTTAATTTAGATGAGATTTACAATGAATTTTCCTCTGGTAGTAAAGATATTACAGGAATTAGAGATTTTATCAAACATGTTTATGAATTAAATTCTACACCTGAAGACCAATTAAAATATGTTTGTTTTTTTGGGGATGCATCCTATGATTATAAAGATAGAATTACTGGAAATAATAATATTGTACCAGTTTACCTAGCAGATGTCAGTTATAATTTAGCAAATTCTTACGTTACTGATGATTTTTTTGGGATGCTTGAAGATTCAGAAGGAACAATGTCTGCTGCTCACACTATGGAAATCGCAACAGGAAGAATTCCGGTTTCTTCTCAACAGCAAGCCAAAGATGTAGTTGATAAAATTTTAAGAGACTACAACGTCGATTCCTTTGGAGATTGGAGAAATACAATCACTTTGCTTGCAGATGATATTGATAAAGATTCTGATATTGACATACAACCTGGAGTAGAGACCATTGCTGATGATATTAAAGCCAATAAACCTATTTTTAATATCAATAAAATATATGCAGACGCCTTTGTACAACAAAACTCGTCGGGAGGAGAACGCTATCCGGATGTAAAAGCTGCTATTACCAGAGCTATAGAGACAGGTACTTTAGTTTTTGATTACTTTGGTCATGGCGGTGAAGATGGATTTGCAGCAGAACGATTTTTAGATATCCCACAAATTAAAGGGTTCAAAAATGAAAATACATTACCGCTTTTCATAACTATTACATGTGAGTTTTCAAGATTTGATAACCCGATAAGAATTTCAGCTGGAGAAAACATTTTTTGGAATACAACAGGTGGAGCGGCTTCCATGATTTCAACCACTAGGGAGGTTTTTATCAGTACTGGTCAAGCATTTAATGAAAGACTAATTGCCACTTTATTAGAATTTAATGATGAAGATTTAACCATAGCAGAATCTTTGGTGAAAACAAAAAATAATTACTCACAGGGTCAAAAGTTTTTCATTTATTATTTCGGAGATCCTGTAAAAAAATTAGCAATTCCTAAACCTAATGTAAGGATTACCAAAATGAATGGTACAGATATCACCCAATCAATAGATACTTTAAAGGCTTTGTCTAAAGTTCGTTTTGAAGGTGTAGTAACCGACAATTCAAATTCAATTTTGACTGATTTTAACGGAAGTTTATCCACAACGGTTTTTGACAAACCTATAGATAAATCTACCTTAGATAATGATAATTTTGGGATTGTAGAAGTTTTTGATTCTCAAGAAAGTAAACTATTCAGAGGGTTGGCAACCGTAGAAAATGGAAATTTTAACTTTGAATTTATTGTCCCTAGAGATGTAAAAATTGCCTACGGAAAAGGAAAACTCAGTTTTTATGCTACTAATGAGATATTAGATAAAGCGGGTTATAATAATGATTTAATTGTAGGGGGTATCAATGAAAATGCCCCTGAAGATACTCTTGGTCCTGAAATTCAATTATTTATGAATGACGAGTCTTTTTTAGATGGCGCAAATACGAATGCATCACCAAATTTAATTGCAAAATTATTTGACCTTAGCGGTATTAATACTTCTATTACAGCAGTAGATCATGATATAGTTGGTATTTTGGACGGAGATGAAACTAATCCAATCATTATGAATGATTTTTATCAAACTGAACTAGATGATTTTACCCGAGGTAAGGTAGTATACAGACTACGAGACTTGTCTGTTGGTCCTCATACGTTAAAACTTAAGGCATGGGATACTTACAATAATTCCTCTGAAGCGATGTTGAATTTTGTGGTTGTTAGTGACAATAGTATAACTTTAGATAATGTTCTAAATTATCCAAATCCGTTTGTGAATTATACGGAATTTTGGTTTAACCACAACAAACCCAATGAACCTCTTGAAGTTCAGGTTCAAATTTTTACCGTTTCAGGAAAATTAGTTAAAACTATTAATCAGTTGGTTCAAACAACCGGTAATTTATCGAGAAATATCTCATGGAATGGTTTAGACGATTTTGGAAATAAGTTAGGAAAAGGAGTATATATTTATAAATTAAAAGTAACATCAACAACAAGTAATATATCGTCTGAAAAGTATGAAAAGCTAGTCATATTATAATTTATTACGATATTTACGTTTTAATAAGAAAAGTAAATCAAAGACATGAGGAAAATAGGGATAGTATTAATTATTTGTATTCTAAGTAATATTGGAGTTTCAGCACAAAGCGGAGGGATTACAACAGCAACACCATTTTTATTAATTATACCTGATGCTAGGGCAGGAGCAATGGGTGATGTTGGGGTATCTACATCAGCAGATGCGAGCTCTTTGTTTCACAATCCATCCAAAATTGCATTTAGTGGTCAAGAAATCATGATAGGAATTAACTACTCTCCATGGTTAAGAAATTTAACTGATGATATTTTTATTGGAAGTGCTTCCTACATCAAAAGAATTAGTGAAAATGCTGCATGGGGAACAGAATTTAGATATTTTTCTTTGGGCCAAGTAGATTTAACCGATAATGTTGGAAATCCAACTGGTACTATTAATCCAAATGAATTTGCCCTTTCGGGAACCTACGCATTAAAATTGAGTGAAACGTTTTCTATGGGGGTTAGTGGTCGTTACTTTAGATCTAATCTAGCCTTTACAGGAACAAACTCAACACTTCAACCTATCAACTCATTTGCTGTAGATGTTTCTGGGTATTATCAATCTTACGAAAAAAATTATGGAAATTTTGATGGGCGCTATAGAATAGGATTCAATATTGCCAACATTGGCCCAAAAGTATCTTATGTTCCAGGTGAAGAAGATTTTATACCAACAAATTTAAAATTTGGTGGAGGATTTGATTTTATACTAGATGCCTACAATACCTTAAGTATTAATACAGAATTTACAAAATTGTTGGTTCCGTCTCCTCAAGAAGATGGTTCTGATCAAGATAAAGGATTTTTGTCAGGTATTTTTAGCTCATTTGGTGATGCTGAAGGAGGGTTTAGTGAAGAGTTAGAAGAGGTTACCTATGCATTAGGTGCTGAGTATCTTTATAATGATGCATTTGCTCTACGCTTGGGGTATTTTCATGAAAGTGAAAATAAAGGAAATAGAAAATTTTTTACTATGGGTGCTGGATTTAAAACGAATGCTTTGAATGTAGACTTATCGTATTTAATTAATTCGTCAGATGTAAATAATCCATTAGAAAATTCTCTTCGTTTTTCTCTATCCTTTGACTTAGGAGAAATTTATTATGATTATTAAGACTATGTATTTCTTAATATAAAATATTATGAATGAAGGAAATTAATACAGGAACTTCGGCTTTTATATTCCAAGATATTAATGAGCTACCTATTGCTGATAAAAATTTAATGGAAGAAGCCATAAAAGCTGCAAAAATGGCTTATGCTCCTTATTCTAGGTTTAGTGTTGGTGCAGCACTTCTAATGGAAGACAATTCTATCATTTCAGGGAATAATCAAGAAAATGCAGCTTATCCGTCCGGTATGTGTGCTGAACGTGTAGCAATATGGAAAGCAGGTTCCTCATATCCAAATAAAAAAGTAAAAAAAATAGCCATTACAGCCGTATCCTCAAACAAACAACTAGACAAGCCGGTTGGCCCCTGTGGAGCATGTAGACAAACCTTACTGGAGTATGAAGTTAATCAAAAAGAAGATATGGAAATTTTGTTTATGGGTGAAATAGGTAACGTTGTGAAAACTAATTCTATTGCATCTTTATTACCTTTTTCATTTGATAGTTCATACCTATAATTTTAGAATAAAAAAGAGTAGAGATGTTTGAACATCGTAAAAACTATACCAATTAAAAGTTAAATACAACTAATAATTAGTTTCTTTGTAATTGAAATAATTTAAACTTCATGATTTCTTCAACCATAACAGGAACTGGGTCTTACATTCCAGAAATTAAAAAAGAAAATAAACAGTTTTTAGAAAATTGTTTTTTAAATGCTGATGGTACAGAAATACCAAATGATAACGATCTTATTATTGAAAAATTCAAAGCCATCACTGGAATCGTTGAACGAAGATATGCACCATCTAAATACAATACCTCAGACTTAGGTTTTTTTGCAGCTCAAAAAGCTATTGAAGATGCAGCTATTAATCCTGAGGAACTAGATTATATTATTTTGGCTCATAATTTTGGAGATGTTAAATCTACAGCGATACAAAGTGATTTATTACCAAGTTTAGCCACAAGAGTAAAGTATAGGTTGGGTATTAAAAACCCCAATTGTGTTGCTTATGATATATTATTTGGTTGTCCTGGTTGGGTTGAAGGTGTGATTCAAGCGCAAGCATTTATAAAAGCGGGGATTGCAAAAAAAATACTTGTTATTGGAGCTGAAACCTTGTCTAGGGTAGTAGACAAATACGACAGAGATTCTATGATTTATAGTGATGGAGCAGGAGCTTGTATCGTTGAAAAAAACAATGGCCAAGATGCTGGAATTTTAAGTCATGCTTCACAAACTTTTAGTGAAGAAGAGGCTTATCATTTGTTCTTTGGAAAATCATATCAAACTCAAGAAGACCCTGATGTTCGTTACATAAAAATGCATGGAAGAAAGATTTATGAATTTGCTCTAAATCATGTGCCTACGGCTATGAAAACAGCTCTTGATAAGACTGGAATTAATATTAGTGATGTTAAAAAGATATTTATTCATCAAGCTAATGAAAAAATGGACGAAGCCATCATTAAACGTTTTTTTAGATTGTATAAAACACCTGTACCTGATGGAATTATGCCTATGAGTATCCATAAATTAGGGAATAGTTCTGTGGCCACTGTACCAACATTGTTAGATTTAGTAATAAAAGGTAATCTAGAAAACCAATCTATTGAAAAAGGTGATATCATCATTTTGGCATCAGTTGGAGCTGGTATGAATATTAATGCCATAGTGTATCGGTATTAATTTGTAAAATTTTATAAACACAAAGCTTTTATTTATAAATTGAAGTACTATTTTTGCACATGCAACAACACCAGGTACTTATATTAGATTTTGGATCGCAATACACTCAATTAATTGCGAGAAGAGTAAGAGAGTTGAATATTTATTGTGAAATTCACCCTTACAACAAACAACCCGAAAACGCTAGAAGCTTTAATGCAGTTATTTTATCAGGAAGCCCATCTTCTGTTAGATCTGATGAAGCTCCACATCCTGATTTGTCAGAAATTAGAGGAAAAAAACCAATGCTAGCGGTTTGTTATGGAGCACAATATTTAGCACATTTTTCTGGAGGTGAAGTAGCACCCTCAAATACAAGAGAATATGGAAGAGCCAATTTGTCTTTTATCAAAGACAATGAAATATTTTTCTCTGACATCTCTGAAGGAAGCCAAGTTTGGATGAGCCATTCAGACACAATTAAAACATTACCAAAAAATGCAATTCATTTGGCTAGCACATCAGACGTAACAAATGCTGCCTTTAGAATTGATGGTGAAGATACTTACGCCATTCAATTTCACCCCGAGGTATATCATTCTACTGATGGGAAACAATTACTTGAAAACTTTTTAGTTAAAATTGCTGGTGTAGCTCAGACTTGGACTCCAAATTCATTTGTAGAAACAACAGTAGCCAAAATAAAGGAAACAGTAGGAGACGATAAGGTAGTTTTGGGATTATCAGGAGGTGTAGATTCTTCTGTAGCAGCAGTTTTATTACACAAAGCCATTGGTAAAAATCTGTATTGTATTTTTGTGAATAATGGATTATTGAGAAAAAATGAGTTTGAAAGTGTACTCAATCAATACGAAGGCATGGGATTAAATGTTAAAGGTGTAGATGCATCGGCACGTTTTTTGACTGCTTTAAAAGGATTATCTGATCCAGAGAAAAAAAGGAAAGCTATTGGAAATGCCTTTATTGAAGTTTTTGATGATGAAGCTCATAAAATAGAAAATGTAAAATGGTTAGCGCAAGGAACTATTTATCCGGATGTTATAGAATCAGTATCGGTAAATGGAGGTCCATCAGCAACCATTAAAAGCCATCATAATGTAGGAGGGTTGCCAGATTTTATGAAATTAAAAATTGTGGAACCTTTGCGAATGATTTTTAAAGATGAGGTAAGAAGAGTAGGAGCTTCTATGGGAATTGATCCTGAGTTATTGGGAAGACACCCTTTTCCCGGTCCAGGATTAGCGATTAGAATATTGGGAGACATCACCCCAGAAAAAGTAGCTATTCTTCAAGAAGTTGACGCTATTTTTATTAATGGATTAAAAGAGAGTGGTTTATATGATAAAGTATGGCAAGCTGGCGCAATATTATTACCTGTAAATTCTGTTGGGGTTATGGGAGACGAGAGAACTTATGAAAAAGTAGTTGCGTTAAGAGCTGTAGAAAGTACTGATGGGATGACAGCTGATTGGGTTAATTTACCGTATGAGTTTTTACAAAAGACCTCAAATCAAATTATAAATAAAGTAAAAGGTGTAAATAGGGTAGTTTATGACATTAGTTCAAAACCACCAGCAACAATTGAATGGGAGTAAATTTATGAGGAAATTTAAAATCTTAATTATCTTATTTTTTGTAGTGATTGCTTCTTCAAGTGGTCAACAAAAAAAATATATTTCTTATTACGTTAAAAAGGGTGAAACCATAAAAGGTATTGCAAAACGTTTAGGAATTAAAACTAAAGATTTATTAAGCTTAAATCCTGATATTGGAAGGAAACCTGTTCCTGAGACATTAATTATTATTCCTAATAAAGAATATCAGCAAATCGAGGAGAATGCCATTCCTGTTAAAAATAATAATTTGATAGTCGTATCAGATGAGGTACCTGTAGAAGAAGAATTAATTAACAATTTTGTTCTTCATAAAGTTGCAAAGGGAGATACTTTTTATAATTTAACCCGTGCTTACAATGTATCGAAAGATCAATTAAATCAACTAAATCCTTTAATAGATTCACTTGGGCTCCAATTGGATATGCTGTTGAAAATAAAACCAATTGATGATGAAGATTTACTTGAATTATATAAAGACACTATTGAAGAAGACGCTGTTGTGAAATTAGCAATGATGCTTCCTTTTAGAGCCATTGAATATGATACAATAGATGCAAAAGATATTTTTAAAACAAACAGGTTAGCTAATATTACTACTGATATTTATTTAGGCGCCTCAATAGCCCTAGATTCTTTAAAGAAACTTGGCATAGATATAGAACTTTCTGTTTATGATACTGGAAGAAAAGATACTAAACTAGATTCAATACTAGCGTTTACAGATTTTGATAAAATTGATGCAATTATAGGTCCTTTATATTCTGAAGAGGTTCCCAAGGTAGCTAATAGAACTGGAGTTCCTGTTGTTTTTCCAGTGTATTCAAAAAATCAAACTCGTTTTTCTTCTTCAAAAATAATTAAAACTTTTGCAGATAGAGAGGTTCATCAAAAAGCTCTAATAGATCATGTTCTTGCAAATTATACAAATGAAAATATTTTAATTATTGGTGATAGTTCAGCCTCCTCTATTAGAAATAGTGATTTAATTAAATCGAAACTTTTACAACATGATTCTATTAACGAGGCTCTAATCATATATCCTAACCAAGGATACAT
>CALKFR010000071.1 GCA_938084555.1 uncultured Flavobacteriaceae bacterium
CTTATTTTTTCATCAATTCCATGAAAACGAGTCTTTGTTTCTTGGCTTAGTCTAATTGGGTAAAACCGGTATACATCATCTGAAATATCATAAAAATAACGAGCGTCAGTTCCACCTCCAACTAAACCAGGTACCACAACACTGTTTGGAAACAAACTTCGTATTGTTTTTTCTAAAATCTTGTAGGAGTCTGAATCAATTGTTGACACCGGTGAAGGATTGGTTAAAAAACCAACGGGGGCAACTTTTATTTTATTGGAGATGGTGTTTTCAATATGTTTTTGAACAGACTCGATGGTTTCTCCAGGAAGAATTCTAAAATTGATAGTAGCTTCTGCTACAGTTGGAATTACATTATTTTTTATGCCACCATCAATGATTGTTGGAGCTGTAGTTGTGTGGGCATTTAATGCTTCTAATATAGGCTTCTTAAAAAGCCAAGGATTTGCAAAAGCTATTTTTTGAAAAAAAGGTAATTCTGCTCCCATATACTCAAATTGGTAATCGATAGGGGCTACCATTTTGTAAGGCAATTGATTATTTTCAAGGTCTACAATTGCTTGAGCCAGCATTCCAATAGTGTTCTCTCTAGGCGGTTGTGAGCTATGACCACCCTTAGTTTCAACAGTTAGTTTAAACGAAGAAAATCCTTTTTCTGCTAAATTTACCATAGCAACAGGCTTGTTCACCCCAGGAACCATATTTTCTGCTAAAAATCCACCTTCGTCTAGAGTCATTGCCGCTTGAACTCCTTTAGATTTTAAGTATTTTGAGATCTCAGCTGCTCCATTTGCTCCACCAACCTCTTCATCATGACCAAAAGCAAGATAAATTGTTTGAGAAGGGGTAAATGATTCCTCTAAAAGCTTTTCAACGGCTTCTAATAATCCAATTAGAGTGCCTTTGTCATCTATAGACCCTCTACCAATAACAGATGTTTCTGTTATCTTCCCTTCAAATGGGCCGGCTTCCCAATCATTTAATGTGGGTTTATCTACAGGAACAACGTCTTGATGTGACATTAGTATAATTGGTTTTTTTGAAGGATCTGTCCCTTCCCAAGTATAGAGAAGACTATAGGTGCTAATTTTTTCAAGAGAAAGTTTAGAATGTGTTAAAGGGAAAGTCTCTTCAAGAAACCGATGGAAACCAAAAAAAGCAGTTGAATCAGGAATCGCGGTTTCACTATAAGAAATTGTTGGGTATTGTAATCCTCTTGAAAGGTTTAGAAATATGTCATTAGGAAGTGTTATTTTTTCTAATTGTTCTGATGCTACTTGTTTAGAGTTTAACATCAGGGTGTTAAAAAGTAAAACAACGATTATAATTGCTACTACAGTGATGATTAAACGAATTATTTTTTTCATAAATACAACTTTTAAGTATGATGGGTATTAATTTTTTATGTTTGATTTAGAAATTTTACTCCTGTATTTCAAGTCTTTTTCCAGCCCCTCAATCATTTTTCCAGCAATATCTTTATTTGATATACTTTCTATTCCTTCTAAACCCGGAGATGAATTAACCTCTAGAAGTAGTGGGCCTTTTTGACCTCTTATTATATCAACACCAGCTACTTTTAGACCTAAGGTTTTAGTAGCCAATAAAGCCACTTTTTTCTCCTCTGATGTTATTTTTACACTAGATCCGGTTCCGCCTAGATGTATGTTCGCCCTAAATTCTCCAGGAGCAGCAGTTCTCATCATGCTGCTAATCACCTTGCCATTTACAACAAAACATCTAATATCCTCTCCTTTGGCTTCCTTAATAAATTCTTGAACCAAGATATTCGCTTTTAAACTTTTAAATGCATTTATTAAACTTTCTGCAGCTTTTTTTGTTTCAGCCAAAACAACACCCTTACCTTGAGTTCCCTCTAAAAGCTTAACAATTAAAGGAGCACCTCCAACCATATCTATTAATTCATCTGTATCAAGAGGAGAATTTGCAAATCCAGTTGTTGGAATAGGCAGTCCTTTATTAATTAGCATTTGTAATGAAAATAGCTTGTCTCTAGATTTTGTGATTGAAGCTGCTGTGTTAAGTGTATAAACTCCCATCGCCTCAAAATGACGTGTTAATGCACAACCATAAAAGGTCATACTGGGTTTAATTCTAGGAATTATTGCATCAAAATCTCCCAAAACTCTACCTCCTCGATAATGAACTTCTGGGTTTTTTCCATCTAATTTAATGTAGCAATCCTTTATATTTAAAAATTCTATATTATGACCCTTTTGTTGTCCAGCCTCTATTATTCTTCTGTTGCTATACAGGTTTGGATTACTGGCAAGAAGCCCTATTTTTAGACCTGAGTTTTTAACTACTTTTGAATGATAATGTTGTTTAAGTAAATCATGGGTTGGTTCACCAAGCAAAAAAGAAGATTCAGGATCAACCAACATTTTACCAGACATTGCTTGACGCCCCAAAAGCATTCTATGCCCCATAGAGTCTCTATTTGTTAACGTTAATTCAACCTCCCATGTGTTTTCTGCAATAGATAAAATAGTTTTAATTACTAATCTAAGCTCGCTTGTTCCACTAGAACTTTTAACCCTTCTTTTGTCAAAAACAGGCGCTTCACAATGCACTACAGTTCTTCCGTCGTTTTGAATTGGATGAACATCAAAACTTGTCCATAAAACCCCATTTTTTTTAAAAGTAGAAATATTAACTGCATGAAGAGCAGATGTTTTGGCACCTGAGTCTATTCTGGCTTTTATGGTTGGGATGTTTATTTGTGGGAAACTACACCATTCAACACTACCGATAATTATTTTCCCTGAGTTCATTGATTGTAATTTTTGAAAATCTATTTAGTATATAAAAAGTAGTTTTGAAAGTTCGCTAATTTAACAAATAAAAGTTGAATAATTCTAGCTTTTTTAAACGCACCTATGTATTGAAAAATGGACATATTTTATTGATCATCAATATTTAGAATTTGAATTCCATCAGTAATTAGTGAGCTCAATTCGCTGTTTAAAATAATTAATTGTTCTAAATGTTTATGAATTGATTTGATGAGGTAAGAGTTTTTTGATACTTCCATAATTTCGAGAAGCAATAGCCATTCTTTCGGGTAGCTGTCTTTTACTTTTTCAAATAAGTCTCTTAATAACTTTGGATCAGTTTTATTATCATTCCTATAATCTCGGACAATAGAATAATATTTTTCCAGGGCTTTTAAAGAGTCATTTTTAATAGGCTTTATTGTTAATGTTGAAGATTCAGCATATAAATTTGGAAATGAATTACAGTCAGCAGCACCAGCAAATGCAGAAATAATATCTTTTCCTATGATCATATCATAAATACCATGCTCAGGTAAAAATAAACATTCCTCTTTATAGGTCACGGTGCAGTCTCTTAATCGTATTAAAATTAATTTACCTTGTGCATTTCTTATCCCTGTTATATTTAAACCTTCTACCTTTATGCCACTTTCAAATACAAAAGAAAGCCATTTTCCATCATAAAAATGATGTTCTTTTAAATCATTTGGACCCATATCCTCTATAGCAAGTCTAATATTTTTTAACTTTCCTAAAGGAGAACTAATTCCATTTTTATGATAACTTATTCCATGACCTATTAATTCTTTTTCCCTATAGGCTAGAGCTGATGGCCCCTTGGTTTGATAAAAGATAACCTTGTTATTATCGTCTAATATTATTCTTGAGAATTTTCCAGATACTTGGAGCCCAGTAGTTAATTCTATACTCCCAACCATTTGAGATTCTATTAGTTTTTCAATTCCTTCCTTACCCCCTTTACGTAAACTTAATGTATTGGCAAACTCCTCAAGAACTTCCATTAAATAGGGGAAACTAGGAGTTACATATAATTGTGGTTGAGGTTTTGTAACATCAAATTGTTGTTGAGCCGCCGCTATTGAATAGGGTATTTTTTTTACATCACTTGTTAAGCAAGAAATGCTCTCTCCAATTGAAGATAATAGGCCAGCACCATATATTTTTGGATCATCAAGATCTCCAATTAACCCATATTCAACAGTCCACCATTGTAAATTTCTTATTTGAGCCATCTCCGAAAGCTCTACTTTCTTGCTTTGTAACTCATAAATCTCAATTTCTACAGCATTAATATCTTCTAAACTGGTTCCTTCAGCCTCCTTGAGAATAGACAACTTTCTGACAGCTTCATACAAATCCATATCATGTTTAGATAGAATTGCCTTTGATCCAATGTCTCCTAGCCTTCTTAAATATTCTGCATAATCAGGGTTTGCAATTATAGGTGCATGACCTGCAGATTCGTGAATAAT
>CALKFR010000072.1 GCA_938084555.1 uncultured Flavobacteriaceae bacterium
TTTTTGATTGTAGCCGTGCTGTACTTTCTCTAAAATACCAGAATTAAACTCTGTTGTTTGTAATGTTTTTGAGGTAACTGTCTTATATACTCCATCAAATAATAAGGCTTCCTTTGCAAATACATCAGCAACAGCATCTAAATTTAACTTTAGCTTTTTAATTTTTTCTTTATTTAAGAATAGTTGAAAGTTAGATATGTTTTCTATGAGATACTGATCTCCAAAATTTTTCTTTGAAATTTCAGATAAATAGGTTTTAAATGTTTCGGATTTAAAGTAGGGTGCTGGAATTTTTAAAGATTGTAAGTATGAAGGAACTTGAGAAGCTCCATGATCTGCAGTAAGAAATACAGTGTATTTTCCAACACCAACTTCCTGATCTAAAAAAGTAAATAGATCTGCAATATTTTGATCAAGTCTCAAATAGGTGTCTTCAATTTCTATGGCATCTGGTCCATATTGATGGCCTACATAGTCAGTGCTAGAAAAACTTAGTGCTAAAAAATCAATTGCATCATTTTTGCCAAGATTTTCTCCTTTAATCGCAGCCTTAGCAAAGTCTAGGGTTAAATCATTTCCAAAAGGTGTATCTTTAATAATATCAAAGTTTCCATTTTTTTTTCTTAACGCAGGAAGATCATGAGGAAATGTTGGAGAGGTTTCACCTATAAAAGTTCCTTCGTAAGGATTATCATCTGCTAAGCTTTGAACATATGATTCTATGGGATATAAAGTATTCCAGGGTTTTGAGAGATATTTATCAGCGTTTTTAGCTGAATTGAAATCAATAACCCATTGAGGAAGTTTTTCCATATAATAAGAACTAGTGATCCAATTATCTTCATCTTTTCCTTCATACCAATAGGCACTCGTAGCTGAATGTCCAGCAGGTATAATAGAAGATCGGTCTTTGATAGCTATTCCTATAGATTTCCCTTTCATATTTTGACCCAAGCGAACTTGATCAGTAATGGTTGTAGTAATGAGTCTTTTTGGTGATTTCTTACCAGAATTGGTTTCAGTTCCTAAAGAATGATAGTTAGAATCATCTACACAGTAAATAGATTTTTTTAAATATTTATCATACCAATCATTTCCTATAATTCCGTGATCACTGGGGGTTGTTCCTGTATATGCTGATGCATGACCAACAGCAGTATAGGTTCCTAAGTGACTAAAATGGGCATTAGTTAGTGAAAATCCTTTATTTTGTATTTTTTTTAACCCGTATTCACTGTACCTATTAGCATATTTTGTTAAATAATCAAATCGCATTTGATCAACAATTATACCAACAACTAGGGTAGGTTTTTGCTCTTTTATTTTTTCATTTTTGCAACTATAAATGATTGTAATAATAAAAATTAATAGTAAGAGGTTTCTTTTCATTAGTAATGATGTTTTGATATGAGTATCAAAAGTAATTATTTTTAGTTTCATCGTTGTTATTATTCGTAAGGTTAACGATATTTTAATACTTTAGCATAAATAAAAAAAAGAATGGCTTACCTAAAACACATTGGTAAATATTTTATGATGCTGAGTCAGGTTTTTAAAAGACCTCAAAAAGGAAGAGTTTTTAAAGAAGCTCTTTTTAAAGAATTTGATGAATTAGGTATCAAGTCTATAGGTATAGTTATTTTTATTTCGTTTTTTATTGGGGGTGTTATTGCCCTTCAAACAGCTCTTAATATTGAAAATCCACTTATCCCAAAATATTTAGTTGGTTTTGCTACAAAACGATCTGTAATTTTAGAATTTGCGCCAACATTTTGTTCTATTATTTTAGCAGGAAAAGTTGGTTCGTATATTACCTCCAGTATTGGGAGTATGCGAGTGAGTGAACAGATAGACGCTCTAGAAGTGATGGGGATAAATTCTCTAAATTATTTAGTACTTCCAAAGGTATTGGCTACGGTATTCTTTTACCCATTTTTAGTGGTATTGGCTATGTTTCTTGGAATATTTGGAGGTTGGGTAGCTGGTTTTACATCATCTATGTTTTCAGAAATAGATTATACGCAGGGATTGCAGTTAGATTTTAATCCTTTTTTAGTTCAATATGCTATTATCAAAACATTAATTTTTGCATTTCTAATAGCAACCGTTCCCTCGTATCATGGGTATTATGTTAAGGGTGGGTCTATAGCAGTTGGAAAAGCAAGTACACAGGCTGTTGTTTGGACTATTATTTTAATTGTTATATCTAATTATTTTTTAACCCAACTGTTACTTACATAATGATAATTGTAGACAAATTATATAAGGGATTTAATGGGATACAGGTTTTGAAAGGAATATCAACTACTTTTAAGCCAGGTAAAACAAGTTTAATTATCGGGCAAAGTGGTTCAGGAAAGACTGTATTTTTAAAATCATTGATAGGTTTACATACACCAGAAAGTGGAACAATTTCTTTTAATGGAGGAATTAATACAGAATTTACTACGGAGCAAAAAAGACAATGGCGTCAGGAAATTGGTATGGTTTTTCAAGGAAGTGCTTTATTTGATTCGCAAACAGTTCAAGACAATGTAATGTTTCCCTTGAAAATGTTCAAAAAACAATCTGAAGAACAAATGTTAGAACGAGTAAACTTTGTTTTAAAACGAGTAAATTTAGAAAACTCTAATTTTAAATTTCCTGCTGAACTTTCTGGAGGAATGCAAAAAAGGGTTGCAATTGCCAGAGCTATTGTAATGAACCCAAAATACTTATTTTGTGACGAACCCAATTCTGGATTAGATCCTAACACGGCCATACTTATTGATAATTTAATTCAGGAAATCACGGATGAATATAAAATAACAACAGTTATAAATACTCATGACATGAATTCCGTAATGCAAATTGGAGATAAAATTGTTTTTTTAAAGGATGGTGTTAAGGCTTGGGAAGGAACTAATAAAGAGATCTTTAAAACTGATAATGAAGCTGTTGTGAAATTTGTTTATAGCTCTGAATTATTTAAAAAAGTACGGCTTACCTACTTAAACGAAACTAAGTAAAAATTTAGTTTGAAAATTAATAATTTGCTTCTATATTTGCACCCGCTAAGGAATAAATAGACCTGGTAGCTCAGTTGGTAGAGCATCTCCCTTTTAAGGAGAGGGTCCTGGGTTCGAGCCCCAGCCCGGTCACAAAAATAAAACTCCAAACATTCGTTTGGAGTTTTTTTTATGACTTAGTTTATTTTTTCTTTAAGTATTAAGTTTTCTAGATTTAACCTTTTTTGTAACCATTTAGACATTTTAATCTTTAGAATATCTTTATTTTGGATGCTATCATGCCAACTGATTGTGGCAACAGGTATGGTATCTATAGTTTCAAAATTAGTTGAAATAACTTTTGAAAAACTTATGGTTTTTAATCCTTCATAGTTAATTTTCGCTTCTTGACTAACTTGAGCAAAAGGAATTTTTTCTTTTGTTAGTTTTTCTAAAGCTTTGATCAATTCTTTTATTTTAAGATCTTTTTCTTGAAGACTCTCTTCTTTTGATGCGATTAATTTTTGATTTTTCACATATAAGTCTTCAATTGACTTTACTTTGTCAGATAATTTTGAAGTTTCCTCATCTTGGGTGATTAGAAGAATAGTATTATCTAATTTATAGTCTTTTAGTTTTGTTTTCCATTCAATTTGTTCTTCTTCTGTTAATTTTTTTCCAATGTTTACTAAGTTAATTTTTTTATCTGTATAACTTATTTTTTTATTAATAATTCCAGCTCCTGTAGCTTTTTCTAAATCACTGATATAATTCATGGAGTTTTGTTCAAATGTATTTTCTTTATACAATTGTACAAATGTGTAAATACTATAGGAAAATATAATTAAAGCAACTGTAGATGCTAATTGAGCTATTCTTTTTCTACTTGCTGAATCTATATATTTGACAACTGGAAATTTCAAAAATTTAATAATAACGAAGGTAGCTAGAGCAATAAATATTGAATTGATAATGAATAAAAACATAGCACCTCCAAAAAATGATATATTACCCACAGCTAATCCATAACCTGCTGTACATAAAGGAGGCATAAGCGCAGTTGCTATGGCTATACCCGCTATAGTATTTGTCATTTCTTTATATCTACTAAGAGCTACAATTAGCGTCAATCCACCCGCTATAGCTATAAGCACATCTCTTACATCTGGCTTTGTTCTTGCTAATAATTCTGGTGTTTCTTCTTGAAAAATTGGAATGCTAAAAAATAAGAAAGATGTGATTACACTAATAACTACCATCACTCCAAGATTAGTAAGAGAACTCTTCATTGTGTCTATATCGTTGATTCCAATTGACAGACCTACTCCCAAGATTGGACCCATTAATGGAGAAACTAGCATGGCGCCAATTACTACTGCTGAAGAGCTTATATTTAATCCTATAGAGGCTATGATTATTGAGAAAACAAGAATCCATGCTGTATGACTTTTAACTTGAATTCCATCTTTAATTTTTTGAATAGTGTACTTTTTATCAGTTCCCTCTCTAATATCAAGAAGCTCAAAAAAGAAATCTTTTAAACTAATGGCAAAACTTTTAAATTCTTTTTTTACATTTTCTTGTTTAACTTCTGATTGACTTGATTTATGGTCTTCCATATTTTTATTTTTTCATTAAAACAACCTCTGCATTTTGATTAAAAAGATAAATACGATTTGTTTTTAATTCAATGCATTCATATCGAGTTTTTCTTTTATTTCCTTTCAGATACAATTTATCCTTAAAAATAAAGCTGCTATTAATAGGTAATTCAAAGATAAAATTCTTTCCTTCTTCAGCAATATTTTCTTTGAGAGCTAAGGATAACTTAGAGTCACTATCAGTACTTGCCTTCGGGTTTTTTAAATAATTAGCTAGAGGATTAAGCATATAATTTGGAAAAATAGAGGGTTGTAAAAAAGGTAACATCAGGTGCTGAAAATTTCGTTTCCATTCTTTTCCGTGAGGCTTAACTCTTCCATTTTCAATAAAAGTTACATGATGAGCTATCTCGTGAACTAAAGTAAGTAAAAATTGGTAAGGATTTAAGTTATTGTTAATAGTGATTTGAAGTTTTCCATTAGAGAGTTTTCTGAAATCACCATGTTTTGTTTCACGTTCGTTAACAATTTTTAAATTTATTTTATAACGTTCTAGAAGTTTCTCTAAGGTATTGAAAGCATTTTCTGGTATGTATTTCTTGAAACTAATAGCCTGTTTTTTTAGTTGATAAAGGAATAAAATTTAAAAAAGTTAAGGTGTTGTGTTAGACACCTGTAATACTTTACCATTATAAAATCTATTTCCTGAAATTGCAAAATTATAGATATAGTTTGCCATTTCATTTGCTTGAAGTGAGGCCTGGTAATCCGGAAATGCTTCTGTAAGCATCTCTGTTTGGACAGCACCAAGAGCAAGAACATTAAATGAAATTTCTTTTTCTTTATATTCTTCAGCAAGTAATTCTGATAAGGTTATTACCGCCCCTTTTGCAGAACTATAGGCTGCTAATCCTGGAAATTTCAGACTGCCTTGAATTCCTCCCATACTACTTATTGTAACCACATGACTCCCTTGTTTTAAATAGGGTATACAAATTTGAGTTAATCCTGCAACTCCAAAAACATTTACATCATAGACGCTCACAAAATCATCTTTAGTTAAATTTTCAAAGGGTTTATTAATTAAAAAACCAGCATTATGAATTAAAATATCAACATCTTTCCAGTTTTTACTGAGATATTTAGATACTTTTTGTAAATCATCTTGATTGCAAACATCAACGGATAGTGTATTGATATTTTTTAGCTTTAAATTATTTAATGGTTTTTTATTTCTTGAAAGCGCAAGAACTTGAAAATTGTTTTTTGCAAATAGTTGTGCTAATTCAAAACCAATTCCTCTGCTAGTTCCAGTAATGATTACTTTTTTCATCTTTCTAGTTTTTTTAAATATTTTTTGGTTTAAAAATCTATGTGCTGGTATGCTCCAGCATCAGGACTATCTGTTCTAATAATTCCAAGGATGTCTGCAGGAACAAGAGTAGCTCCAGATATATTGCCAAAATTAATAGCTTGGCTATCTTGTCCTATTATATAATCATTATTAGAGGGATTTCTGAAATGAGTTACTCCATTTAAGAGGATGTTTTCATATAAATTAGGGTTATCAAAATCTATTTCAGTTACTCCTTCAAGTGCATTATTTACATCTGAAAATTTAACTAATGAATTGGTAAGTTTAAAATTAAATACTCCCCCCTCAGCCTTGTCTGGAAGAAATTCAATATTGTTATTTCCATCTATGATGCAGTTGGTGAAATTAGCAGTAATTAAGTCTCTAGTCTCAATGATCTCTTGACCACTAGTATTCGTGTAGGTGTAATAATTATTAATTAAAACGGATGGTAATGAACGTATTCCGTTGCTCCAATAATTTGCAAAAGTACTGTGAGTAAAATTATATGAACCTCCAATTATGCATGCTAAAGATGCTTCTCCTGAATTTCCAATAACAACATTTTCTCCATGAATACTAGTTTCTCTAGCAAGAACACCAAAGTTCGAATGATTAATTATTTCTGAATTCTTCAGAGTTAGTGTTGGAGTAGAGGCAGAAGAGATAGAGTCAACCAATATACCAATAATTCCGTTTTTAATCTCTGCATGATTAATTACATTCTCTTTACTCCCTGCTCTAAGCCAAATGGTTCCCCATTGCCCAGGTAAACTACTGAATGAATTTTCTAATCTATCTCCTTCAAAAATCACCTTATCATTAAGAGTTCCATTAACTTTTAAACTGGCATCTGTATCAATTATTAACCCTGAATTGTCATGAAAATAAACTTTAGCACCAGGTGGAATTGTTAAAGTATTATTGGATGATACTGCTGCATATCCATATATCACTGTAGGTTTTGTATTAGTGAAAGTAAGCTCATCATTTGTTAAAAAACGACCTTTAATTGTTGTTGCTTCACCATCTAATGTTAATGAATCTATTTTTAAAGTAAAAGGGTCTCTTCCTGGAAAAATAAAATTAGCATCTTGAACTAAAGTAACCAATTTTACATCCTGTTGATTCATTCCATTATCAAAGAGAATTCTATCCGTATATAATGGATTTGAGACTGAAGCTATATCTATAGTGGTTTCAACAAAAATAAATATACTATCCTTTGCTAGAATGTCTATATTCTGGAAACTCTTCCCAGGAATTCCATCAACATTTAATCTGTAATTTGAAACAGTTCCCCTTTCTAAAGTGATATTGGGTATTGTTATATCATCATTACTTCTATTGTAAACTTTAAGATTGTAGGTTGCAGATCCAATATTTGTAAAAATTGTATCTAAAAATACAGTGTCTTTAGAAAATTCCAATTCACCAAAGCTGGGAATAGTACTAAAGTCTTTACGACAGGATGAAACAGATAATATGAACAAACTAAAAGTTATAGTAAATACATAATATATAATATTTCTTTTCGTCAATTTAGATGATTTTTTGAAATTTATGTGATGTAATTTTTAATTTAATTAGTATTGAAGGTACTAAATCTTTTTAGATTTGTATAAAAGTATAACTTTAATATGAGTTGATTATTATTTTTTTATAAGTTCTATTTCGAATAGTTTTTTCCAATTTTTTCCTGTAACAAATAATCGATTATTTTTCTCGTCAAAAGCAATTCCATTTAATACGTCATCTTCTTTTAAGAGCTTCTGACTTTTTTCCATCTCTTTAACAAGGCCAGATAAATTTATTATGCCTTCTACAATTCCATTATTGGGATTGATAATTGCAATTAATGGTTTTTGCCAATAATTTGCATAGATTTTGCCGTTAATAAATTCTAATTCATTTAATCTATTAAGACTTTGTTTGTCTGTATAGGCTTCAATGTATCTTTTTTCTTGTTGAGTTTTTGGATCAAGGAACCAAATTTTACTTGTTCCATCAGATTTTATTAATTCAGTTTTTGAATGTGTTAAACCCCATCCTTCTCTACTTCTATTGTATGAAAATTCATTTTTAAATTTTAATGTTTCAAGATCATAAATAAAACCTTTGTTAGCTTTCCAGGTTAAGAAAAATATTTTATCATTAAAAATAGTCATTCCTTCACCAAAATATCTTTTGTTAAGGTCTATTTTTTGTAAAACTTTACCAGTTTTTAGCTCCACTTTTCTTAGTGATGATTTTCCATTTTTCCCCGTTGTCTCATATAAAAATCCATTATAATATTCTAAACCTTGCGTATAGGCACTGCTGTCATGTGGATATACATTAATAATTTTGAAATCATAGGATGTAAATGGAATGTTAGAAAATATTTCGACAGATTTATTAATTCTTTTACTCTTTTGATCTCCATAGGCTACCATGGCAGAAATAATTAATTTTCCTGTACCATAGTCTTTAGTGTCTAAAGTAAATGATGAATTGGTAGAAGTAACTTCTTTTCCATTTACAAAAAAACTAACTTCTTTTATTGGATAGTTGTTTTCTTCAGATAAACTAATTTTTATTTTATCTTCAAGGATGGCTTTGCTTGGAGCTTTTATGGATAGCCTATATTTAGACTCACATGAAGCAAACATAATAATTGATAGAAATAAAAAAGAAATTTTATAGATGGGTTTCATATAAGTTATTTTTATACAAATAAAACAATTTATTTGTTTGTAAATTGAAAAATATGGTTAAATTTGCGACCTCAAAAGAATAAATAGTTTTTTTTGATATATTACAGGTTTAAGCCTTACCAACTTTTCAGCCTGTTAATTAATATAGTAGAATATTTAAAGATAGTAAACATGAAAAAAGGAATACATCCAGAAAATTACAGAATGGTAGCATTTAAAGATATGTCTAATGAAGATGTTTTTTTAACACGTTCTACGGCGAACACTAAAGAGACTTTAGAAGTTGATGGCGTTGAGTATCCTTTAATAAAACTAGAGATTTCTAGAACATCTCATCCGTTTTATACTGGTAAATCTAAATTAGTAGATACTGCAGGTCGTATTGATAAGTTCAAGACGAAATATGCCAAATTTAAAAAGTAATTTTTAAAACATTATAAAAAAAGCCTCGACATAGTCGAGGCTTTTTTATTTAAGCACTTTGAATTTGTTTAAGCTTCCATATAATCTTCAATAGGATTACATGAACAAATTAAGTTTCTATCTCCAAAAGCTTCATCCACCCTTCTTACCGATGGCCAAAATTTGTTATCATAAACAAACTCTAAAGGAAATGCTGCCTCTTTTCTAGAATAAGGGAAATCCCACTCATCAGCAGTAATCATAGCCATGGTATGAGGAGCATTTTTAAGAACATTATTAGTATCCTCTTTTTTAGCAAATGCTATTTCTTTTCTGATCGAAATCATAGCCTCACAAAAACGATCTAATTCAACTAAATTTTCAGATTCAGTGGGTTCAATCATCATAGTTCCTGCAACAGGAAATGATACTGTTGGAGCATGAAATCCATAATCCATTAATCGTTTAGCAATGTCAACTACTTCAATTCCATTTTCCTTGAAATCTCTACAATCTATAATCATTTCGTGAGCAGCCCTTCCCATTTCTCCTGTATACAAAGTAGGGTAATGACCATCTAATCGTTCTTTAATATAATTTGCATTTAAAATGGCAATTTTAGTTGAGTCTGTAACTCCTTCTGCCCCCAACATAGCTATATACCCATAAGAAATTAAACATGCCAATGCACTTCCCCAGGGAGCCCCAGAAATAGAAGTAATTGCTTTTTCACCTCCTGTTGGAATTAATGGGTTGGTTGGTAAAAACGGAACCAATTGAGGAGCTACACAAATGGGACCAACTCCAGGTCCACCACCTCCGTGGGGTATGGCAAATGTTTTGTGTAAATTTAGATGACAAACATCTGCTCCAATAGTTGCAGGATTAGTAAGCCCTACTTGAGCATTCATGTTTGCACCGTCCATATATACTTGACCACCATGATCGTGAATAATTTGTGTAATTTCTTTAATAGCACTTTCAAAAACTCCATGAGTTGAAGGATAGGTAACCATCAAAGCTGCTAAGTTATCTTTATATTTTAATGCCTTTTCCTTAAGATCATAAACATCAATATTTCCGTTATCTGCAGTTTTAGTTACCACAACTTTCATTCCAGCCATTACGGCAGAGGCAGGATTTGTACCGTGTGCAGAAGCTGGTATTAAGCAAATATTTCTATGATGATCACCATTGTTTTTATGATAAGCTCTAATGGTCATTAAACCAGCAAATTCTCCTTGAGCACCAGAATTTGGTTGTAAAGAAGTTCCAGCAAAACCTGTAATTTCATTGAGTTGTTTTTCTAATTTTTTTAATACTATTTGATATCCTTCTGCTTGATTTAGAGGCACAAAAGGATGAATATTCCCCCAATTAGCATGGCTAAGGGGTAGCATTTCTGAGGCTGCATTTAATTTCATAGTACAAGAACCAAGAGAAATCATAGAATGGTTTAATGCTAAATCTTTACGTTCAAGTCGTTTGATGTAGCGCATCATTTCAGTTTCTGATTGAAATGAATTAAATATTTCATTTTCTAAAAAGGATGTATTTCTCTTTGCTAAATCGGGAATAGTATCCAGGTCAAGGAACTCAGTTACTGTAACTTTAGCCATTTTAAATGCCTCAGTAAAAGTATTTAAAATGGCATTGATTTCATGAATTCCTACAGTTTCATTTATTGAGATAGATATGGTATTATTATCTATATAATTAAAATTAATTTTATGAGATTCAGCAGTTACTTTCAAAACAATTGCATCAACTTTAACTGTAATGGTGTCAAAATAATGGGAATTGGTTTGTGTAAAACCTATTTTGTTAAGTGCATTAGCTAAAGTTGTTGTACTTCTATGAACAGAGTCTGCTATGAATTGAATCCCATCTTTACCATGGTAGGTGGCATACATTCCAGCCATTACTGCTAGTAAAACTTGAGCTGTACAAATATTAGAAGTTGCTTTTTCTCTCTTGATATGTTGTTCTCTGGTCTGAAGAGCCATACGTAATGCACGATTCTCATTTCTATCTTTAGTAACCCCAATAATTCTTCCGGGAATACTTCTTTTATATGCAGATTTTGTTGCGAAATATCCTGCATGAGGTCCTCCATAGCCTAAAGGAATTCCAAAACGTTGAGTTGTACCAACAACCACATCTGCTCCAAATTCTGCAGGTGCTTTTAATTTTACAAGAGATAAAATATCTGCAGCTACAGCAACTTTAATGTGGTTAGCGTTTGCTTTGCCAATAAAGTTAGTATAATCATAAATTTGCCCATGTTTGCCAGGATATTGAACGATTGCACCATAATATTCTTCAGAAAAGTCGAATTCTTCATGATTTCCAACTACGAGTTCAACACCAATGGGTATGGCTCTTGTTTTTAAAACAGACAAGGTTTGAGGTAACACTTCTTCCGAAACAAAAAACTTATTTACGTTTGCTTTTTTTTGAGATCTTTCACGAACATCGTATAATAATGCCATAGCTTCAGCAGCAGCAGTAGACTCATCAAGTAAAGATGCATTTGCTAACTCCATTCCAGTTAAATCACATATCATTGTTTGAAAATTCAACAAGGCCTCTAATCTACCTTGAGCTATTTCAGCCTGATAAGGAGTATATGCCGTATACCATCCTGGATTTTCAAGAACATTCCTTTTAATTACACTAGGAATAATAGCCTCATGATATCCTAAACCAATATAACTTTTAAAAACTTTATTTTTTTTTGAAAGTTCTTCAATGTGGTTTAGATATTCATATTCACTCATTGGAGTATCTAAATTCAATGTGCTTTGTAGACGAATGTCTTCTGGAATAGTTTCGTTTATTAATTCGTCTAAGCTGTTAAGCCCTATAGATTTAAGCATTAGCTTTTTGTCTATTTCATTGGGTCCAATATGTCTTTTTTGGAATGAAGTTGTATTCATTAATTTAACATTAATAATTTTACACAAAAATAACAAAAAATGAACTATTATTTCTTTAATAAAAAGTCAAAAAAAATCAATTCATTAACATAAAATTGTTGATAAAAGATTCCTTAATTTTGTCTTTATGAGTCTCTTTAAATTAATTCTTAATTTTTATGTAAATTCTAGTATTCATGTTGCTTTAGCTGTATATTCTTTGGTTCGAATTACTGAAGCATACTTTAAATTACCTTACAATGAAAACTTAGATTATTTTATCTTTTATGGAACCATAACTGGGTATAACTTTATAAAATATGCTGGAGTGGCTAAATTTTATCACATAAGTCTAACAAAAAGTATGCGATTAATTCAGGTATTTTCTTTTTTTAGTTTTTGTTTATTAGTGTATTATGGGTTAAAATTATCCTCTAATACCTTAATCTACTTTTTTCCATTTGCAGTATTAACCGTTGTTTATATTGTTCCTTTTTTAGGTGGTTTTCAAAAGAATTTACGCAGGGTTAGTTATTTGAAAATATTTTTAGTTGCCATTGTTTGGTCTGGAGTAACATCTACTATTCCACTTATTGTTGGTAAACATCAATATGATTACAATATCATATTACTTTTTATTCAACGAATGCTTTTTATTCTAGTTTTAATTCTTCCTTTTGAAATAAGAGATATGCAGTTAGATTTCAAAAACTTAAAGACTCTACCTCAAAAAATTGGAATCGAAAAAACAAAAAAAGTAGGTTTTGTTTTATTGCTTTTTTCTCTAACCATGGAATTTTTGATAACTACATCATTTTTGTACAAAAATATTTTTTTGTTAATCTGTTTCATTTTATTGTTATTCTTGATGCGTTCTTCTCAAAACCAATCTAAATTTTACAGTTCATTTTGGGTTGAATCTCTACCAATTCTGTGGTGGATTTTAATCGTAATCTTTTAAATTAAAATTTTAAAATTTAGTTTTACTATTAATTTTAATTTGTGAAAACGTTGTAGTAAAAAGTTAATTCAAAAATTAGATTATAGCACTTCATTTTGTAAATTTATACCATAGAAAACCTAAATATGATTCAGACAAAAAGAAATTTTGTATTTGATTTTGATAGTACACTCACTAGCGTTGAGGCCTTAGATGTGTTGGCTGAAATTACTTTGGTAAATAATCCTGATAAAGAGCAAATTATTGAGGATATTATCGATATTACGAATTTGGGAATTGATGGAAAAATTTCTTTTACAGAATCATTGGAGCAAAGGATTAAATTATTGAATGCAAAAAAATCAGATTTACCAATACTGATTGGTCATTTACGCAAAAAGGTTTCTGTATCCATTGAGAGAAATAAAGAGTTTTTTCAGAAATTTTCTGATGACATTTATGTTATTTCATGTGGGTTCAAGGAATTTATTGATGATATTGTTAAAGATTATAATATTCCATCAGATAGAGTCTATGCTAATACATTTGAGTTTGATGAAAATGGGGTAATTGTTGGTTTTGATGCTAATAATGTGTTGTCTACCCATAACGGTAAAATACAATGTTTAAAAGATCTTAAATTAGAGGGAGAGATTCAAGTTATAGGAGATGGTTACAGTGATTATGTTACTAAAGAAGCTGGTGTGGCTGATACTTTTTTTGCTTACACAGAAAATGTTTCCAGAGAGAAAACAATTAAAAATGCAGATCACATTACACCCAATTTTGATGAATTTTTATATGTAAATAAACTACCTAGAAATATTTCTTATCCAAAAAATAGAATCAAAATCTTATTATTAGAGAATGTACATCCAGATGCTTTTGAGAAATTATCTGGTGATGGTTTTACTGTGGAGACAGTTGCAACCAGTTTATCAGAGGAAGAGCTTATAAAAAAGTTAGAAGGAGTTCATGTATTGGGAATAAGATCTAAAACTAGAGTAACCAAGAGGGTAGTAGAATCGGCTACCAAATTAATGAGTATAGGAGCATTTTGTATTGGTACTAAACAGATAGACTTAGAGGCTTGTAAAGAAAATGGTATTATTGTCTTTAATGCACCATATAGCAATACGCGTTCTGTGGTAGAATTAGCTATTGGTGAAATTATTATGTTAATGCGTTCCGTATTTCAAAGGAGTACAGAATTACACAACGGACAATGGAATAAAACAGCTCAAGGCTCAAAAGAAGTTAGAGGAAAGAAATTAGGGATTGTTGGTTATGGAAATATTGGGAAACAACTATCTGTTCTAGCAGAGGCCTTGGGAATGGATGTTTATTATTATGATGTAGAAGATAGGTTAGCCCTTGGAAATGCAACAAAGATTCAAAATTTAAATGAGTTGTTAGCGCTTTCAGATGTAGTAACCTTACATATAGATGATAATGCTGCTAATAAAGACTTCATAGGGAAAGAGGAACTGGCTCAAATGAAAGATGGAGCTTATTTAGTAAATCTTTCAAGAGGTTTTGTGGTAGACATTAAAGCACTTAAAGCTGCTTTAGAATCCGGTAAATTAGCTGGGGCAGCAGTAGATGTTTATCCAGAAGAACCAAGAGCAAATGGAGAGTATTATACTGATTTGAAAGGTTTAGATAATGTGATTTTAACTCCGCATGTGGGTGGAAGTACAGAGGAGGCTCAACGTGATATTGCAGATTTTGTACCCGGAAAAATAATGGCTTATATAAATTCTGGAAATACAGTAGATGCTGTTAATTTTCCTAATATTAGATTGCCAAGACAAACTAAGGCCCATCGTTTTTTACATATTCACAAAAATGTACCAGGAGTAATGGCAAATATCAACAGAGTGTTAGCTGAATTTGAATTAAATATTACAGGTCAATTCTTATCTACTGATGCAAAAGTAGGGTATGTGATCACAGATATAGATAAAGAATATAATAAGAAAGTAATTAAAGCCCTAAAAGATGTTGAAGGAACAATAAAGTTTAGGGTATTGTATTAATGCCATTTGTCAAAAAAATTATAAAAATTATTTTCTAAAAAATGATTGTTCTATCTTTGAGAACAATCGTTTTTTTATTTAATGGCTTTCCAAAATTCACTAGACTACGCAAAACAATTAGATCAAGAAGATCCAATCTCTAACCTAAGAAATGAATTTCATATTCCTAGAGATAAACATGGAAAAGAATGGCTTTATTTTACTGGAAACTCTTTAGGGTTACAGCCTAAAATTACTAAAAAGTATCTCAGCCAAGAGTTAGAGGATTGGGCAAATTTTGGGGTAGAAGGGCATTTTGAAGCTAAAAATCCTTGGCTATCATACCATGAACTTCTAACTGATACTATGGCAAAAATTGTTGGTGCAAAACCCATTGAAGTAGTTGTTATGAATACATTAACAACTAACCTTCATTTATTAATGATTTCTTTTTATCAGCCTACAAAAACCAAGTATAAAATAATTATTGAAAGTGATGCATTTCCATCAGACAGATATGCTGTTCAGTCTCAATTGTCTTTTCATGGATTCGATCCAAATGAGGCTCTTATAGAATGGAAGCCAAAAGAGGGAAGAGAATTACTTGAATTGGAGGATTTAAAATCCATACTTGATTCCCAAGGTGATGAGGTAGCTTTGTTATTAATTGGTGGAGTTAATTATTACACAGGACAATATTTGGATCTCAAAAAAATTGCTGAATTAGGGCATGAAAAAAAATGTATGGTAGGAATAGATTTAGCTCACGGTGCAGGAAATATTCAACCCAACCTTCATGACAGTTCTGTAGATTTTGCAGCTTGGTGTACCTATAAGTATTTAAATTCTGGACCTGGTAGTTTATCAGGAATATTTGTACATGAAAAACATGCACAAAGAAAAGATTTGCCAAGATTTGCAGGTTGGTGGAATCACAATAAAAAAACACGATTTAATATGAGGCAACCTTTTGATGTGATGAATGGTGCAGAGGGTTGGCAATTAAGTAATCCTCCTATTTTATCAATGGCAGCAATTAAGGCATCTCTTGATATTTTTGAAAAAGTAGGGATGGAAGCATTGCTTAAAAAATCAAAAAAATTAACAGGTTTTTTTGAGTATCTAGTTAATCAAATAGCTTCAGATACCATAAAGATAATAACTCCTGCTAACCCAAATGAAAGAGGTTGTCAGTTGTCATTGCAAGTTAAAAATGCAGATAAAAATCTTCATAAAAAACTAACAGAACATAATATTATCACAGATTGGCGTGAACCAGATGTGATTAGATGTGCCCCAGTGCCAATGTATACAAGTTTTGAAGATGTATATCACATGGTTACAACTTTAGAAAGTTTATTGTAAATGAATAAAAAAGAGAAAATACTTATTGTTGGAGCTGGATTGTGTGGTTCTATGTTAGCATTAAGAATGGCTCAAAGAGGCTATCAAGTGATAGTTTATGAAAGTAGGTCTGATCTACGAAAATCAGATATTTCAGCTGGAAGATCAATTAATTTAGCTTTATCTAACAGAGGTTTAAAGGCTCTGCGAATGGTTGGTATTGAGAAAAAGGCGAGAGAGTTATGTATTCCAATGAAAGGTCGTTTAATGCATGATGCTGAATCAAATACTTTTGAGTCTAACTATTCTGGAAGACAAGGGGAGTGTATTAATTCGATTTCTAGAGGAGATCTAAACGGATTATTACTTACAGAAGCAGAAAAATATTCTAATGTAAAAATTCATTTCAATACCAAGTGTTTAGAGATAGATATAGAAACTAAAACAGCTTGTTTTCAATCTTTTGATTCTGAAAAACAATTTACTGTGCAGGCAGATGTTATTTTTGGAACAGATGGTGCTGGTTCCTCATTGAGAAAAAGCTATGAAAAACAATTTCCTGAGTTTAGAGTATCCCAAGATTTTCTGACACATGGATACAAAGAACTCGAAATACCTGCTGATAAAAATGGGAACCATGTCATAAGTAAGGAACATCTTCATATATGGCCTCGCGGAGATTATATGCTAATCGCACTCCCAAATATGGATGGAAGTTTTACGGTAACCTTATTTTTAAGTTATTCTGAAGGAGTGTATAATTTTGACAATCTAGTTACAGAAGAAAAGATTATAGAATTTTTTAAAAAAGACTTTCCAGATACTTTATCATTAATTCCAGATATAGTAAAAGAATTTGAAAATAACCCAACGGGTAAGTTAGGGACTATTAAGTGCTATCCATGGTCCTATAAAGGAAATACATTATTACTTGGAGACTCCTCGCATGCTATTGTTCCTTTTTATGGACAAGGCATGAATGCTTCTTTTGAAGATGTTTATGTTTTTGACACCGTGTTAAATCAATTCGAAGGAGACTGGTCAATAGTATTTTCAGAATTTCAAAAACAACGAAAAATTGATACAGACGCTATTGCCGATTTAGCTATTGATAATTACTACGAAATGCGTGATCATGTTGCTAACCCATTATTCAAAGAGAAAAGAATTGTTGAAATGAACTTAGAAAAGTATTTTCCAACAGAATATTTTTCTAAATACTCTTTGGTTACTTTTAATGAGTATATTGGATACCATGAAGCAATGACAAAAGGAAGAGCACAAGATAAAGTCTTACTAAAAATGGCAGAAAATCCTATGTATTCCTCTTCATTACAAATGTCTAAAGAGTTAATGAATAAGATCTTACACAAAGTAAAAGAAGAAACTAATAAACTTTTGATGTAAAGTTTTTTTTGATAATAGAATTAAAATAAGATAATTAAATGATTTCTTGATAGCTTCCAATAAGGTCATAAATCTTCACAATTGTATTGTTAACGAACTTGTGTATATTTATGCTTTAGCTTGTGAGTAATCAAATTACATTTCAGCCTTAAAGTTTACTGTTAATTAAATATAATTAAAAAAATGAGTACTAAAGTATCGCCAAGAGGAGCTTATCCTCATGTAAAAGTTGTAGGAGATTTTATTTTTGTATCAGGAACTAGTTCTCGAAGAGCAGATAACAGTATAGCTGGAGTAACGATTATTGATGAAATGGGAACGAAGCGATTAAATATTGAAGAACAAACAAGAGAAGTTTTACGAAATATTGACAAAAACCTTCAAACTGTTGGAGCTAGTATAAAAGATGTGGTAGATGTTTCTTCTTTTCTTGTTAATATGAATGATTTTGCAGGATATAATAAAGCCTATGGAGAGTTTTTTGATAAGGAAACAGGCCCCACAAGAACAACTGTAGCTGTTCATCAATTACCACATCCAGATTTGGTTGTAGAAATTAAAGTAACAGCTTACAAAAAACAGTAATTTTAGACTCATGAAAAAAAATCAAGTAGTATTTATTTTTATATTTTTTACAATCTCCTTGTTTGCTCAGGAAAATTGGAATCAACAAATTGATGTTAAATTACCTAAAGTAATTTCAAGTCATAGAACATTTGTAAGTATTCCAAATGTACCTACAGACATTCAAAAAATGTATAAAAATGTTGCTTGGGTCAAAGAACAATACAAAAATGTTGGCTTTCAATTAAAAACGTTAGAATCCTCTACGTTGCCAGTTTTACTAGCTGAACGAGTTGTTAACCCTTCATTTAAAACAATTTTATTTTATTTTCATTTAGATGGTCAGGATGTTAATCCAACTAGTTGGGATCAAAAAGATCCATTTATTCCTGTATTAAAAGAACAAAGTAATACGGGGCAATGGAATGAAATTGAATGGTCTAGCATAGATGAACAAATAGACGATGAATGGAGAATCTTTGCCAGAGCAGCAGCTGATGATAAAGCACCTATTGTAATGTTTCTATCAGCTCTAGAATTATTACAATCGGCGAATCAAAATCCAAAATTTAATATTAAAATTATTTTTGATTTAGAGGAAGAATATGGATCAAATGGTTTCTTATCTACATTACAAAAATATAAGAAAGAATACGAGGCTGATTATATGATTATTATGGATGGTCCTGCCCATAATTCTAACCAACCCACATTAACTTTTGGTTGTAGAGGTGTTGCTAGTTGTAGTATTACTACTTATGGGTCTAAATTACCCCAACATAGTGGTCATTACGGAAATTATGTTGCTAATCCAGTATTTAGACTTTCAAGATTGTTAACATCTATGAAGTCAGAAAATGGAAAGGTATTAATAGATCAGTACTACAAGGGAATAAGTATTTCAGAGGAGGTGTCTGATATACTAAAATCTGTTCCAGATAATAAAGAAGATATAAATAATGCTTTAATGATTTTCAAAGAAGAAAATGTTGGAAAAAATTATCAAGAATCATTACAATACCCAACTTTAAATGTTAGACAAATTGAAACTTCTTGGAAAGGAAAAGCTTTAAAAACAATTATCCCAGAATATGCAACCGCTCACCTAGATGTTCGTTTAGTTGAGGAGACAGATGGTAAAAAACAGCTGGAGAAAATTAAAAATCACATCAAAAATCAAGGATATTTGGTGTTGGATAGGACTCCATCTGATAAGGAAAGGTTAACATATGATAAGATTGCTACTTTTAAAGGAAATTCAGGAGTAAATGCCTTTAGAACAGCATTGAATGATCCCTTTGGAGAAAAACTCAGAAGATCATTAACATATACTTTTGGGAAAGAACCAGTAAGTATCAGAACAATGGGAGGTACAGTCCCAATAATACCAGCTATTAATGAATTAGATATTCCTGCGATTATAGTTCCTATGGTAAATATGGATAACAATCAACACAACCCTAATGAAAATATACGAATTGGAAATATTAGACAAGGAATTAAAATTTGTCTTTCGATATTAAATACCAGTTTTAACGATTAGCTTTTTTGAGCTTCATAACAATAAGATGTTATATCTAATTTAGTTGGATAAAGAAATTAGCATGAAAATTAAAAATTACATAAACGGTGAATTTGTAACTCCAATTTTAGATAATTGGATTGATAATTATAATCCTTCTAACGGTGAGATTTATAGTCAAATTCCTAATTCCTCAGATATAGATTTAAAAAATGCATTTAAAGCGGCAAAAAATGCATTTCCAAAATGGTCTGAAACAACTCTAGAAAAAAGATCACAAATTCTATCTAATATTGCTCATCTAATAACTAAAAAATTACCAGAACTTGCTGCAGCTGAAGCTAAAGATAATGGAAAGCCATTAGAGTTGGCCAAATCTATTGATATTCCTAGAGCTGCTGCTAATTTTCAGTTTTTTGCCAATGCGATTACTCAATTTGCCTCAGAAACCCATGATAGTGTTGGATTAAATGCTATTAATTTTACACTTAGACAGCCCATAGGAGTTGTGGGATGTATTTCACCATGGAATCTGCCTCTGTATTTATTTACATGGAAAATTGCACCTGCAATAGCTGCAGGGAATTGTGTTGTGGCTAAACCAAGTGAAATTACTCCAATGACTGCTTTTTTGTTAGGGGAGATATTAAATGAAGCTGGGTTACCAAAAGGCGTTTTAAATATTGTTCACGGTTCAGGGAAAACTATAGGGCAGGCCATTGTTGCTCACCCAGAAATCAAAGCGATTTCATTTACTGGAGGCACTCAAACAGGGGCTCATATTGCTAAAGTAGCTGCGCCAATGTTTAAGAAATTATCACTTGAGTTGGGTGGAAAAAATCCAGCTATTATTTTTGCAGATTGTAATTACGATGAGATGCTTGAAGCTACCGTTAGATCTTCGTTTGCTAATCAAGGTCAAATTTGTTTATGTGGAAGTAGAATTTTTATTGAAGCATCAATCTATCAAAAATTTAAAACTGATTTTGTAACTGCTGTATCAAAATTAAAAGTTGGAAACCCTTTTGATTCAAGCTCAGATTTGGGTGCTTTAGTTTCAAAATCACATCTAGAAAAAGTTAGGTCATATATTGATAATGCAGAGCAATATGGGGGAAAAGTAATTTTTGGAGGAAATTTAGTTTCTGTTCAAAATTTTGAAAACGGCTATTATATAGAACCTACTATCATTGAAGTACAAGATAATTCTTGTGTTTTAAATCAAGAAGAAATATTTGGGCCAGTGGTAACCATTATGCCTTTTAATAATGAAAATGAAGTATTGGCAATGGCAAATGATAGTTCTTACGGATTGTCAGCTACAATATGGACCAATAATTTGAATAAAACAATGAGAATTTCTAAGCAGATTCATACAGGAATCGTTTGGGTAAATACATGGCTGCTACGAGACCTAAGAACTCCATTTGGAGGCCTGAAAAATTCAGGTATTGGAAGAGAGGGTGGCTTTGAGGCGCTGCGATTTTTTACAGAATCTAAAAATGTTTGTATTAAATACAATTAATAAGAAATATAGATATATACTATACATATGGAATTAGGATTACAAAATAAAAACGCACTTGTTTGTGGGAGTACTCAAGGCATAGGAAAGGCAACAGCTATTGCTCTGGCTAAGGAGGGTGTAAATGTTACTTTAATGGCTAGAAATGAAAAAGTATTACAAGAGGTTATAAAAGAGCTTCCTCAAAAAGGGCAACAAAAACACGGGTATTTGGTTGCAGATTTTACTAATCTTGATCAAGTAAAAAAAATAATTTCAGATAACAATAGTTTTCATATTTTGATTAACAATACGGGTGGTCCTAAAAGTGGAGCTATTATAGATGCTAGTGTAGAAGAGTTTACTATAGCTTTTCAAATGCATGTATTGGTTTGTCAAATTTTATCACAAGCTGTTGTTCCATTTATGAAAAAAGAATATTTTGGAAGAATTATTAATATTATTTCAACTTCCGTTAAAGAACCCATTCCGGGTTTAGGTGTTAGTAATACCATTAGAAATGCTGTAGCTAATTGGTCAAAAACAATGGCAGGAGAATTGGCAGAGTTTGGGATTACCATGAATAATGTATTGCCAGGCTTCACAGATACAGCACGTTTAGATCAGATCATAAATATAAAAGCGAAAGGCGCTAATACCACACGAGAAAAAATGACTCAAATTATGAAAGATTATGTGCCGGCAAAACGATTTGCAAAACCAGAAGAAACTGCTGATGCTGTAACGTTCTTGGCAAGTACCTCTGCTAGTTACATTACAGGAGTAAATCTTCCTGTAGACGGTGGAAGAACAAAAAGTTTGTAACTTTATAAATGTTAAAATAAAAAGTCATGAGTAAACTTGTACAACCTTTAAATTTTCAAAAATGGATTAATGAACATAGACATTTATTAAAGCCTCCAGTTGGAAACAAATGTGTTTGGGATAATGGAGAATATATTGTTATGGTAGTTGGGGGTCCAAATTCAAGAAAAGATTATCATTATAATGAAACACCTGAGTTTTTTTATCAAGTAGAAGGAGACATGGTCTTAAAAATAATAGATCAAGGTAAACAAGTAGATGTAGCTATTAATGAAGGTGATATTTATTTATTACCAGCAAAAGTTCCTCATTCTCCTCAAAGAAAGAAAAATACGGTGGGTTTGGTTATAGAATACCCAAGGTCTAAAGGAATGATGGATGCCCTAGAATGGTATTGTGAGCAATGTAATTCTCAACTATACAGAGAGGAGTTTGCACTTGGTAATATTGAAACAGATATGCCTAAAATATTTGATGCTTTTTACACTAATGATAAAAAGTGTACCTGTTCAAATTGTGGTACCAAAATGGAAGCTCCTAAAAAGTTGGTGCCATGAAACGTAAATTAAGAATTAACGGTCATTCACATTTACTGCCATATCCTGAGCAAATTCCTAATTTCATGAAAGAGAAGGAAATCTTTTGGGTAGACGATGAACGCAAACATATGTTGCAAAAAGGATGGAAAAGACCTGTTACAGATTCTAGTTTTTTTCTTGATGAGAAATTACTTTGGATGGAAAAAAACAGGTTAGATCATGCAGTAGTCTTAAACCTTTCCCAGCTTTACGGTAACGGATTACGTTTAGAGGAAATGAAAAAAGCCTTGCGTTTTCAGAATGATTTTAATGCTAAAGTACAACAAGATTATCCATCTAAATTTACTTGTGGTTTTGTTGTTCACCCAGGTTTTATTCAAGGCGCTTTATGGGAAATAGAGCGTTGTGTAGAAGATTTAGGCTTAAGAGTTTTGTGTTTACCAACTCATTTTATGGATTCTATAGGGCAGTGGAGGTGTGTTTTTGATAAAGAAAACGATCCAATTTTTGAATTGGCAGACAAGTATAAATTAGCCATAGAAATTCATCCTTATGACGGCGATAAAATGATTAAGTTAGAAAATACTTCCTGGCGTTTTCATTTGATTTGGATGTTGGCTCAATGTGGAGATGCCTATCATTTTTATACGTTAAACGGTATGCAAGAACGTTTTCCTAACCTAAGAACTTGTTTTGCTCATGGAGGACAGTTAGCTCAAATGAACTTAGGAAGAAGAATTCAAGGCTTTGATGGCAGACCAGATCTATTTGAGGGTAAAACACATCCAAGAAAAGCCGTAGGTCATCCTAATATTTATTTTGATACGCTAGTTCATGATACAGATTCTCTTAGATTAATGATAGAACGTCAAGGTTCTAATCAAGTAATTATGGGATTAGACGATCCCTATCCTTTAGGAGAAATGGAGAGTGATGCTCAGTCATCTTATCCCGGGAAACTCCTTGATTTGGCAATAGAACGCTCTATTATCGATAAGAAACAATATCACGAGATTTGGGAAGACAATACCTTAAGATGGTTATTTGGTGATGACAAAAAAGCAAAGCAAGTACTAATTGATAAAATTTTAACCTAGAATTTCTGATGGAGTTTGTGTAAGTATTTTTTATTCGATAGCTATTTCATAATAGCTGTTTCTGTTTATTACTAATGATACTTCATTAAATTTTGGTGGGCCAAACCGTCCTTTCTTATTATTAGAAAAACCATAAGGTTCTTTGGGTATTCCTAAAAAATTAGTGTCTAACTTTTTGTTATTATTTAAATCATGAAAAAATGAAAATGCATACACTCCTTTTTTTAGTGAATGAAAAATAAGTTTTGCTTTATTATCCTTTACAAGGACTTCACCACTTTTATGGATTTCTTTCATATAGCCTTCTTCAGAATCATATAGCGCGATAAGAATATTGCCTTTATTAAATTTAGTAATGGAAATATCTAAGGTAATTGATACAGAATCTATTTCTTGACTAAACACATTTGAAATTAAATTTATAAAAAGTACTAATGTAACAAGTGATGTTCTCATAGGTTATTTTATATACAATATAAATAAATTGAATTAAAAAACGCAACCAAATTAATGATTGCGTTTTAATATTTAAATAATGAACTAATTATTTAACTTCTTCGAAATCTACATCCTCTACATTATCACCTTCAGCTGATGCTTCAGGTTGAGCTTGTTCTGCTCCTGGATTTGCTCCAGCTTCCTGTTGTGCTTTGTACATCTCCTCTGAGGCAACTTTCCATGCTTCATTGATTTTTTCCATAGCAGCATCAATTTGAGATAAATCTTTAGATTCATGCGCCGCTTTTAATTCAACTAAAGCAGCTTCAATTGGTCCTTTTTTATCATCTGAAAGTTTATCACCAAATTCTTTTAATTGCTTTTCAGTTTGGAATATCATTCCATCAGCAGCATTAATTTTTTCAGCTGTTTCCTTTGCATTTTTATCAGCATCCGCATTTGCCTCTGCTTCTTGTTTCATTTTCTCAATTTCTTCCTCGGATAAACCTGATGAAGCCTCAATTCTAATCTCATGAGATTTATTAGTTCCTTTATCTAGAGCTGAAACTTTAATAATTCCGTTTGCATCAATATCAAAAGTTACTTCAATTTGAGGAACTCCTCTTTGCGCAGGTGGTAAACCATCTAAATGGAAACGACCTATAGTATTATTATCGGGAGCCATTGCTCTTTCTCCTTGTAAAACATGAATTTCAACTGAAGGTTGATTATCTACAGCAGTTGAGAATACTTGTGACTTTTTTGTTGGTATGGTTGTATTTGCCTCAATTAATTTTGTAAAAACATTACCCATAGTTTCAATACCTAATGATAAAGGTGTTACATCTAATAGTAAAACATCCTTAACATCACCAGTTAAAACACCACCTTGAATAGCAGCTCCTAAAGAAACTACTTCATCTGGATTCACCCCTTTACTTGGAGATTTACCAAAAAACTTCTCAACAGCTTCTTGAATGGCAGGGATTCTTGTAGATCCTCCTACCAAAATAATTTCATCAATATCGGAAGTTGATAAATCAGCATTTTTTAGTGCCGTCTGACAAGGTTTGATGGTTCTTTTTACTAAATCATCAATTAATTGCTCAAACTTTGCCTTAGATAGACTTCTTACCAAGTGTTTTGGTCCGCTAGCAGTAGCAGTTACATAAGGTAAGTTAATTTCAGTTGTAGGCGAGCTAGATAACTCAATTTTTGCTTTTTCAGCAGCTTCTTTCAATCTTTGTAAGGCCATTGGATCTTTTCTCAAATCCATATTTTCCTCTGCTTTGAATTCTTCTGCTAGCCAATTGATAATTTTCTCGTCAACATCGTCACCACCTAAATGAGTATCTCCGTCTGTAGCTAATACTTCAAATACTCCATCTCCTAATTCAAGTATAGAAACATCATGAGTACCTCCTCCAAAATCAAATACTACTATTTTTTTATCATCATTTGACTTATCTAAACCATATGCTAATGCTGCAGCTGTAGGTTCATTAATGATTCTACTAACTTTTAAACCAGCAATTTCTCCAGCCTCTTTGGTAGCTTGTCTTTGAGCATCATTAAAATATGCCGGAACAGTTACCACAGCTTCAGAAACATCTTGACCTAAATAATCTTCCGCAGTTTTTTTCATTTTTTGTAACACCATTGCAGATATTTCTTGTGGTGTGTATAAACGACCATCAATATCAACACGTGGTGTGTCATTATCACCTTTGACTACCTTATAAGGTACTCTGGTTGCTTCTTTACTAGATTCAGAGAATTTATTTCCCATAAATCTTTTAATTGAATACACTGTTTTGGTTGGGTTTGTAACCGCTTGACGTTTTGCTGGATCTCCAACTTTTCTTTCGCCACCTTCAACAAAGGCAACGATAGAAGGTGTAGTTCTTTTTCCTTCTGAATTAGGAATTACAACAGGCTCATTACCTTCCATTACTGAAACACATGAATTGGTTGTTCCTAAATCGATTCCAATAATTTTACTCATAATCTTATTTTTATAATTTATTTTTTCAATTTATTTACTTTACATAGTCAATATGTATGCCAATAGATTTTTAATTTAAGTTTGTCAGAGTTTTAAACTTTATTCTTGACTTAGGTGACATTTTGGCATAATTTTAATGTTTTTTAGATTATTCTATCAATTTAAGATCCATATATTTAGTTTATATTTGGTTGATAAAATTGCCAAAAATCAACAATGAGTAAATTTGACGAGAAAATTCTTTTTTATAAGAAGAATATGACTTCGATGGGAATACCCTATGAAGATGAATTATTTAATAAAATTACTAGAGGTCTTGGTCCTTCAATTTTTAAAAGAGATGCTGCATCAGTATCTACATCAGATGAAAAAGAGATTTTAACCGTTAAACATAATTTTCTAATAAATAAATTAGGTTTAGAGGATGGGACTTATTTAGATGATGCAATTAATAAAGTTGGGATTTTGATGGGGAAAACAAATAGGGTGAAATATCGAGCAATTTTTTATTATTTACTTGTAAAAGAGCTAGGACAAGAATCTAAGATTTTAAACAAATAAAAAAACCCAAATAGAAAAACTATTTGGGTTTTATTAAGTAACTAAATATAGTTAGTCTTTGCTTACAGCTAATCCGTAAACAACTAAACCAAATCCAATTTTGTTAATTGCATCTCCAATGTTGTAGATAACTTCCATTGATGGAAGTACATTCTCGATACCGTCGTACCATCCGTCAGTACCAGCCATATATCCTAATGGATAAATTGCCCAACCAACTAGTAGGAACCAACATAAGGTTTTGTGAGCCTTTAATACATTTCCACCTGCTGCTTCTGCTAATTTCTTAAGACTACCTAACCAAACTTCGTATGCTATATAAAAATAAGCAAGTCCAGAAAGTAATCCCCACATAGATGCATTTAAAAGACCACCGTCCCATCCAGACTCACCAAAGAATCCGGTAACTAGCATTATGGTTGAAAATCCAATTAATTTCCACATGTGTGATTTTGTTGCACCAGCTGCTCTAAGTATTAAATAAAATTCAACACACATTAAAGGTACTGTTAAAATCCAATCTACGTATCTAAATACTGTAGTAGAATCACCATCTGCATGAGCATCTCTCATGTACATGTAGTGAACTGCAGCTATAAATGTAATTAATCCTGAAACTAAAAGAGATGTTCTCCATTTAGCGTCAACACTGTTCATTGAAAGGAAGAAAAACACAGATGCTGCCATCATAGCCATTGCTCCAAGCCAGAAAGTAAATCCTGTACCATCCGTTGGGACAGCCATTGCAATTAAGTTTAAATAATTCATAAAAAAATGATTTGTTAGTAATTAGTTTTGTTTTTGGTTTTTAAATTAAACCTTAACGAAAATACAAAAAAAATATTAACTTTGAAAAAAAAACAATTTTTTGAGAGTACATTATCAAGATTTTATGATTTTTTTTACATTTTTGCTATTTTGGACAAGTATTCAATTTGGCCAAATCATAGAGGATTCTATAGCTTATGTAATTGTACTTTCCATTGGAATTATCCATGGTTCTAATGATTTTACAATTCTAAGAAAACAACAATCTAATACTACAAGTTTTTTAAAATCTACTGGATTTTATTTATTCCTTATCTTAATGTGTATTTTAAGTTATATAATGAATCCTTATATTTCCTTTTTGTTTTTTATACTGTTAAGTTCATATCATTTCGGAGAACAGCACTTAGAGGAAAAGGTTTTTGGATCTAAGATTTTAAAATCAATTCTTTATATCGCTTATGGAATGCTTATTTTTTCTTTAATCTTTATTGAAAACATGAGTGATGTTAATGCCATCATGCAAAATTTGACCGGAAGTATTATTCCAAATGATTGGATTAATATTATGTTTATAGTATCTCTATCGCTTTTGGTAGTTTTATTTGCTTATCAATTCACAAAAAAAATCAAACCAAAGATTCAAATAGTAAGGGAGTTATTTTACATATTATTATTGTTTTTAGTTTTTAAAACAAGTTCTTTAATTTTAGGTTTTGCAATTTATTTTGTCCTCTGGCATAGTATTCCATCAATATTAGACCAAACAAAATTTTTATCAGGTGATTATTCTTTCAAAACAATCTTAGTATACTTAAAAACAGCATTTATTTACTGGTTAATTAGTATTGTAGGTTTAATTATTGCGTATTATTTTCTTGATCAAAGTCAATTTAACTCCATTATATTCATTGTTTTATTTGCCGTCACAGCACCCCACGTATGGGTGATGAATAGAATGAAGCAATAAGGATTACCTTGTGAATACTAATTCACTTTCTGAAGATAAAGAATCAGTGTAAGCATAACCCTCCGTATCAAACCCTTTAAGTTCTTCAAGTGAATTGATATTGTTTTCAATAATATATCTAACCATTAAGCCACGTGCTCTTTTGGCATAAGTCATCACTATTTTATAGTCTCCATTTTTAAATTCTTTAAAGATTGGAGTAATCATTGTGTTTTTTAATATTTTTTTTGGAACAGCTTTAAAATACTCTGCACTAGCTAAATTAATTAATAAATCACCTTCTTCCATTTCATCATTTAATGAATTGGCTAGGCTTGAATCCCAAAATTTATAAAGATTATTGGCCTCACCAATAGCTAATTTAGTTCCCATTTCAAGACGGTAGGGTTGAATTAAGTCTAGAGGTTTTAATAAACCGTAAAGTCCAGATAAGATTCTGAGACGATTTTGTAACAATGGTATTTTTTCCTCAGCTAAAGTATTAACATCAATTCCTTTGAAAACCTCTCCTGTAAAAGCATAAATGGCTTGTTTTGAATTTTCTAAAGAAAAAGGCTGATGCCAGTTTTGATTTCTCTCATAATTTAAATCAGCTAGTGCAGGTGATATTTTCATCAAATCACCCAGCTTTTTTTTCGATAAATTTTTTAACTTTTTGTTGAGTAATGAAGATTCTTTTTGAAAAAAAGGTTGGCTAAAAACATTAGTTTTTGAATTACTTTCAAAATCTAGAGACTTTGCTGGAGAAATAATAATTTTCATTTATTAAATGTATTATAGAGTAAAAATAAAGATTCTAAAAGGATTTGTCAAGTTTTAGGAAGTCAAAAAGTTTAAAAACGAGAATTTTAAAACCTAATTTTACAAAAGTTACTCTTTAGAGTTTAAGGTATAGGTTTTCCATTTTTCTAAACAATCGGTAATATCCTTTGGAACATCAGAATCAAACTGCATCATTTCTTTGGTTATTGGATGTCTAAATCCTAGAGTTTTAGCATGTAAAGCTTGTCTAGGTAATACTTTAAAACAGTTCTCTACAAATTGCTTGTATTTGGTAAATGTTGTTCCTTTTAAAATGTCATTACCTCCATAACGAGCATCATTAAAAAGAGTATGACCTATGTGTTTAAAGTGCGCCCGAATTTGATGTGTTCTTCCTGTTTCTAACTTGCATTCTACTAAAGTTACATAGGTAAAACGCTCAATTACTTTATAATGAGTAACTGCGTGTTTTCCAAAGTCGCCACCAGGAAAGACATCCATTTGTAAACGATTCTTAAAACTACGTCCAATATTACCTTCTATAGTTCCCTCATCATCTTTAATGTTTCCCCAAACTAAAGCGAGATATTTTCTATTAGTAGTTCGATTGAAAAATTGCTTAGATAAATGTGCCATTGCAAATTCTGTTTTAGCAACAACTAATAAACCGCTTGTATCTTTATCTATTCTATGAACTAATCCTGGGCGTTCATTACTATTTGTTGGTAGGTTTTCTATATGATAAATTAGTCCATTAACAAGAGTTCCAGAATGGTTACCGTGACCAGGATGAACTACCATACCAGCTGGTTTATTAACAACCATGATTGTTTCATCTTCGTGAACTATGTCTATAGGAATGTCTTCAGCAACTAATAAATTCTCATGAGGAGGATGAGCTAGAACAATACGGACAACATCTTTAGGTTTGACTTTATGATTAGATTTAACGGCTATATCATTAACTAATATATTTCCGGCTTTGGCAGCCTGTTGTAGTTTATTTCTTGTAGCATTTTCAATAAAATTCATCAAGAATTTATCTACTCGTAACGGAACTTGTCCGTCTGTTGCAACAACACGATGATGCTCGTATAAATCATCATTTTCAAATTCTGAAGTGAAGTTTTTTGTCATAATTTATCGCTTCTTCCCATCTCCTAAGATTAAATCAATCACTCCATTTTTCTCAAGTTTTGATCCAGGCTTTAGTTTTTTTCCATTAGACCTTAGTCCACGAATAACATCTTTACCAATATCAGGGATATAATAGAACTTCCCAATTTTAAAACCTTTGGATTGTAACTGAGTTATGGCTTGGCGTTTAGACTGCCCATTTAAATCAGGTATGGAAATATCTCTATATTTAGAAGGATTTAAAGTAAGATAGATTTTACGTTTTTCCTTAACAAAACTTCCAGACTCAGGAGTTTGTTCAATAACTGATTTTTTTGGGTATTTAGGGTTATAACTTGCAGAATCTATGACTAAAAAATCTAAATTCAATTCCTTTAAAGTAGTTTCTACTCTTGTTAAAGACATTTTATTTAAATTAGGAACCTGTATTTTTTGTTCGTGATTTGTTGTGAAACCTAGCCACCACTTTATGATTGAGATCAATAATGATAGGCTAATTACAGCTATTCCAATTTGGATAAAAAAAGACTTACTTATTAAAAACCTAAAGAAATTCATTTTTAATTATTTTTAATGTTACAAATGTAGTGTAAAAATAGAATTAATCGAATTGACAATTCTTTTATCTATCAATGAAATTTTAACTAAGTTTGTGAGTAAACCAACGGATAAATGCAAAAAAATATTGCCATAGTTATGGGAGGGTATTCTTCCGAGGCAGAAATTTCTTTAAAAAGTGGAGAGGTTGTCTATAATTCTTTAGATACCAGGAAATATTCTTTGTATAAAGTTTATATTTTAAAAAAGAAATGGGTTGTTTTAAAGAATAATATAGAATATCAAATTAATAAGAATGATTTTTCTTTTCTTGTGGATAATCAACATATACATTTTGATTGTGTATTTAACGCTATTCATGGAGATCCTGGAGAAAATGGAACACTGATTGCTTATTTTGATTTGTTAGGTATTAAACATACTTCTGCACCATTTTATCAAATGGCGCTTACTTTTAATAAAAGAGATACTCTCAGTGTTGTAAAAGAGTATGGAATTTTAACGGCCACCTCTTTTTATATGCACCAGAGGGATAATATAGTTACAGATAGTATTATTAAAAAAGTTGGCTTACCTTGTTTTGTTAAGCCAAACAGAGCAGGTTCAAGTTTTGGAGTTTCTAAAGTATACAAAGAAGAAAATTTAACAACTGCCATAGAAAAAGCATATGAAGAAGATGAGGAAATAATAATTGAATCTTTTTTAGATGGTAAAGAAGTTTCCGTCGGTGTTATTGAATACCAGAATGAACTAATCGTATTGCCAATTACTGAAATTGTTTCTGAAAATGACTTTTTTGATTATGAAGCCAAATACATGGGGAAATCTCAGGAAATTACTCCTGCAAGAATATCTCAAGCTGAAAAAGAACAAGTAGAGAGACAAGCTAAGAAAGTATATCAAATTTTGAATATGAAAGGCTTCTCTAGATCTGAATTTATAATTGTTGATGGAGTACCTTATTTTTTAGAAATAAATACAGTTCCTGGAATGACAGAAGAAAGCTTATTACCTCAACAAGCTAAAGAAGCCTCTATTAGTTTATCAGAGTTGTTTGACAATGCCATACAACAGGCACTAAAATAAAATTTATGAAAAAAGCAGTTTTTCCTGGTTCATTTGACCCAATTACATTAGGCCACAAAGATGTCATTTCACGTGCAATCCCTTTATTTGATGAAATTATTATTGCTATTGGGATTAATTCTGACAAAAACTACATGTTTTCTTTAGAGCAAAGAAAAAAATTTATTGAGGAATGTTTTCAAGAATATGATAATGTTAAAGTTGCAACATATCAAGGTTTAACTGTAGATTTTTGTAAGACACATGCTATAGATTATATTATTAGAGGTCTCAGAAATCCTGCAGATTTTGAGTTTGAAAAAGCGATAGCTCTTACAAACAGAGAGTTAGCTCCAATAGAAACAGTTTTTTTATTAACTGCAGCAAATACATCCTATATTTCTTCATCCATTGTCAGAGATGTTTTACAAAACGGAGGAGATGTCTCTAGCTTAGTCCCTTCTTCAGTAGTTTCAAAAATTGAAGCCAAATAAATTATTATAAAGAAAAAGATAATTGCAATGTTTTTGCTAATTATATGTTACTTTAAGTTGTAAAATATGCTTTGCAATTAAGAATTGAATAAAAATGAAAAAAATATTTCTTCTACTGATAACTGTTACATTCTTCACATGTAAACAATATAACAGCAATACTTTTATCACACATTTTGAAAAAACTAAAGGTTTAGAAACTCCAGAGTACCATGATGTCATTAATTACTACAAAGAACTTTCGAATACATACGCAGAGATTTCGTTTTTTGAAATGGACAATACAGATTCTGGATATCCTCTACATCTTGTAGTTTTTGATGTCAATGGGAAAATTAATTTAAAGGGCCTTAAAAATTCTACAAAAAATAGGGTTCTAATTAATAATGGAATTCATCCAGGTGAATCAGACGGTATCGATGCTTCAATGTTACTATTAAGAGATATTGTTCAAAATGATTCTCTGAAAAAAAAATATCATAATACAATTATTTCTGTAATCCCAATTTATAATATTGGTGGTTCACTAAATAGAAATTCACATTCAAGAGCTAATCAAAGTGGGCCAAAAGAATACGGGTTTCGTGGAAATGCTAGAAATTTTGATTTAAATAGAGATTTTGTAAAACAAGACACAAAAAATACTGCAGCCTTTGCAGAAATTTTTCATGCAATTGATCCAGATGTATTTATAGATAATCATGTAAGTAATGGTGCAGATTACCAATATGCAATTACCCATTTATTTACGCAACACAATAAATTAGGTGGTGCTTTGGGAGATTTTATAGAAACACAAATGAGACCAGCTTTAGAACAATCAATGTTGCGAAAAAATATTCCAATCACTCCTTATGTAAATGTTTGGGGAGGAACTCCAAAGCAAGGATGGTCTCAGTTTTTTGATTCTCCCAGGTATTCCACAGGATATACTACTTTGTTTAACACATTCGGTATGATGGTTGAGACCCATATGCTCAAGCCTTATAAAATTCGTGTAGAACAAACCTATGAACTCTTATCATCAATGTTAGATTTTACAGAAGATCGTTCCGTAGAGATAAAAAACATCCGAAAAAATGCAATACGTGAAATTTTAAAGAAAGAGACATACCCAATTGCATTTGAAATCAATCCTTATGAAAAACCCTCAACTATTCAATTTAGAGGCTATGAGGGAAAAATGATTCCTAGTAAAGTAACCACTGGTAATAGGTTGTTTTATGATAAAGAGAAACCTTTTGAAGAACCCGTAAAATATTTTAATGAATTTAGTCCAAAAAAAGAAATTTTTATACCCAGAGCATATATTTTAAAACAAGGGTGGCATCGAGTTGTTGAACGCTTAGATAACAATCAAATTTTTTATACTCAGTTTGAAAAAGATACAACTTTAGTTGTAGAAACGCTACATGTAGATGACTACAAAACAAGACCTAGCGCCTATGAAGGGCATTATCTACATTACAATACTTCAATAAAAACTGATGTAATTGCTGTTCACTTTTCTAAAGGAGATCTTTACATACCTGTAGATCAGAAAGGGGCAAGGTATTTATTTGAAACCCTTGAGCCAGAGGCCACTGATTCTTTTTTTAATTGGAATTTTTTTGATACTGTTTTACAGCAAAAAGAAGGGTATTCTGGTTATGTTTTCGAGGATGTTGCTGAACAAATTTTAAACAATAATTCTATAATTAAAGAAGCTTTTGAAAATAGAAAAGCTATAGATAAAGATTTTGCAAAAAACCCAAGAGCTCAATTAAACTTTATTTACAAGAGAAGCAAGCATTACGAAAAAGCTCATTTGTTATTGCCTATTTATAAAGCCTATGAATAGGTAAAACAAGTTTTTAGAAAGCAATTTTTTCACTAACTTGTTCATCTAATTAAACCTACCATGCAAACACTTATAATTAACGGGCAGAACTATCAAGTTGATGCGCCTGAAAGCATGCCTTTACTATGGGCAATAAGAGATTTAATAGGACTTACAGGAACCAAGTTTGGGTGTGGAGTCGCTCAATGTGGTGCCTGTTCTATAATGATAGATGGAACAGTTGTTCGCTCGTGTAGCACTATGGTTAGTCAAGCTATTGGTAAAAACATTACTACTGTTGAGGGAACTTCGGATAGTCTAGAAGCTTTACGTCAAGCATGGCGAGATAACAGTGTTCCTCAATGTGGATATTGTCAATCTGGTCAGTTGATTTCTGCAGCTGAATTATTAGATTCTAATGAAAACCCTACAGATGAAGATATAGACAATGCAATGAGTGGAAATATATGTAGATGTGGAACCTATGTTAGGATTAAGAAGGCAATAAAAGAAGCAGTAGAACTTAAAAAACAAGCCTAATGAAAAATATAGAAATGAAACGTAGAGATTTTGTTAAAATACTTGGTTTGGCTTCTGGTGGTTTGTTGTTTGGATGTAATGTCTCTGAAGATAAATTAGTAGTAAACACTTTAGAGGATGGAATTTCTTTTGTTCCTAATCTTTTTATTCAACTTCAGAAAGACGGAAAAGTAATAATTGTTGTTGCTCGTTCAGAAATGGGTCAAGGAATAAGAACCTCCATGGCATCTGCAATTGCTGAAGATCTAGAGGCAGATTGGAAATATGTTACAGTACAACAAGCTACTGGTGATGCAAAATTTGGAAATCAAAATACAGATGGTTCTAGGAGTATAAGAACATTATTGAACCCTATGCGAAAAATGGGGGCAATGGCGCGTACCATTCTTGAGCAAGCAGCTGCTAAAAAATGGGACATAGCTGTTTCAAGTTGTAAAGCAGAAAACCATTTTGTAAAAAATAGTACCACAGGAGAGGAAATCTTTTTTGGTGATTTGGTAGAGGAAGCAAAATCTATTCCTATTCCCTTAGATGAAGATATTATATTAAAAGATAAAAAAGAGTTCAAATACATTGGGAAAAAAGTTATTCGCGGTGTAGACATGGAAGATTTTCTTCATGGAAAAGCCAACTATGGATTAGATGCTCGTTTGCCAAATATGAAATTTGCATCAATAGCACGAAGCCCAGTTACTTTTGGTTCTGTGAAAAGTTATAACAGTTCAGAAACAATGGAAGTTTCTGGAGTAGAACAAGTGATTCAATTGGATAGATTAATTCCTCCTGCTGGTCAGTTTTTTGGTATGTTAGGTGGGGTGGCTGTTATTGCTAACAATACATGGGCTGCTTTTCAAGGAAAAAATAATTTGAATATCGAGTGGGAATCAGGTTTAAATGAAACTTATGATTCTGAAAAGTTTAAAGAAAAATTAATTAGTAGAATTCACAATAAAGCAAAAGTAGTTCCACCGTTTAGAGGTAATGTAGATAAGGCTTTTAAAAATGCTGATAAAGTAATTGAGGCCACTTATACAATGCCTCACTTAGTTCATGCTCCAATGGAAGTACCTAATGCTTTAGCATGGGTTCGTAATGGAAAATGTGATGTCTGGGCCCCTGTTCAAGATCCACAAACAGTAAGAGCAGAAATTGCTCATTTCTTTGGGTTTGCAATTGATGATATTACCATTAATGTCATGTTGTTGGGAGGAGCGTTTGGACGAAAATCAAAATCAGATTTTGTTGTAGAGGCTGTTGCATTATCTCAAAAAATTAATGCCCCTGTTCAAGTTGTGTGGACTCGAGAAGATGATATTCAACATAGTTTTTATCATGCTCAAAATGCACAATATTTAAAAGGTTCACTAGATGAAAATGGTAAAGTTACAGGTTGGCTTCACAGAGTTGCTTTTCCTTCAATTACTTCGAGCTTTAAGCCAATGTCAAACTATATAGCTGGTTTTGAGTTAGGAATGGGGTTTACCAATAATCCTTATAATATTCCAAATCTACAAATAGAAAATGCTAAGGCAGAATCTCATTTGAGAATTGGTTGGTTACGTTCTGTTTCTAATATAATTAGTGGATTTGGAATTAATTCTTTTGTTGATGAATTGGCAACGGTATCGGGAAAGGATGCTATTGATTTTAGATTAGATTTATTAGGTAAAGATAAAATTTCAAACGAAAAATCTCCCCATCCATTTAATGTTGCACGACTAAAAAACGTATTATTAGAAGCAAAAAAACTTTCTGACTGGGGAAAACAATTACCAAAAGGTCACGGTTTAGGGGTTGCCATTCACTATAGTTTTTACAGTTATGTAGCAACAGTAGTTGAGGTTTCTGTAAAAAGTGAAAAAGTGAAAGTTGAAAACATCTATTCTGTTTTAGATTGTGGAATGTATGTGAATAGAGATGCGGTAATTAATCAAATGGAAGGTGCAGCTATTTTTGGAATGTCTCTTACCATGTTTGGAAAAATATCTACAAAAAAAGGAGTTGTAGAGCAAAGTAACTTTCATGATTATCAAATGACAAGAATGATAGATGTACCGAATATTCATGTTCATTTAGTAGACAATGAAGAGGATCCAACAGGAGTAGGAGAGCCGGGAGTTCCTCCAATCTCAGCTGCAATCACGAATGCGATTTTTAATGCTTCAGGCAAACGTGTAAGGTCTTTACCATTATCTGATCACGGAATGGTTTAGCAAGCTAATTATTTATAAAAATAGATAGGAAATGCTTTTTTGTTAAAATTTATACTCAGATAGTGATTTTGGAAACTTTTCCGGATTAGCCGCTAAATGATATCTTGGGTCGTCAATATCCTCTTCAATTATTTGATGAAAAATTGGGCTTGCTTTGTACAGTAATATTTTACAATCTTCACTAAGGTGTTTAAGCTTAATTTTTTTTCCATAATTATGGTATTTTTCAACAAGAACAAAGATAGCTTCCAGCGCAGAGTGATCTGAAACTCTAGACTCAACAAAATCAATCTCCACTGAGTTTGGGTCATTTTTCACATCAAATTTTTCATTAAAAGCCGAAATACTTCCAAAAAATAAGGGTCCCCATATTTCATATACTTTAGTTCCATCCTCTCTGATGCGTTTTCTAGCTCTAATACGTTTAGCATTTTCCCAAGAGAAAACTAATGCACTTACAATTACCCCAGCAATAACAGCAATTGCTAAATCAAAAATTACTGTTAGCCCAGAAACTAAAATTAATACAATAAGATCTGAAATTGGAATCTTATTCATAATTCTAAAACTAGACCAAGCAAAAGTTCCAATAACCACCATAAACATTACTCCAACTAATGCAGCAATTGGAACTTGTTCAATATAAGAAGAGGCAAAAAGTATAAAAATTAACAACATTACTGCAGCGGTGATTCCAGATAAACGACCTCTACCACCTCCTTTTATATTAATGATGGATTGACCAATCATCGCACAACCTCCCATCCCACCAAAGAGACCAGTAACAACGTTAGCACTTCCTTGGGCGATACATTCACGATTAGAATTTCCTCGTGTTTCTGTTAAGTCATCTACTAAATTAAGCGTCATTAGAGATTCTATTAATCCAATTGCAGCTAAAATTCCTGCATAAGGAAGTATAAACCAAAAAGTATCTAAGTTCATCGGAATTTTAGTAAAGGTGTCTAAGACTGGGACAGGAAAGCTGCCTTTTAAACCTTCACCCCCACCATCTCTTATAAAAGAACCTACAGTTGCCACA
>CALKFR010000073.1 GCA_938084555.1 uncultured Flavobacteriaceae bacterium
TGAATAGTTAATACCTCAAAAATTTCAAAGGACAAACCATCAGATAATTGGATATCTAAAAATATTAAATCTGGTTCTTCGTTAGTTTGAAACCAGTTTAAAGATTCTTCAACAGAATGCAGCATAACTTGAATATCTATATCAAGTTTTTGAAGCATTCGTTTTAATCTTCTTGCCGCAGGTTTTTCATCTTCAATAACAATTACGTTCATTTAAATATTTCTTATTTCTCATTCATAAATTCTTTTATTTTTTTGTCTTCCCAAGTTTTATTCATAAAAATAAAGTTATCGGAAAAAGTACTATAGGTATGAAAAGCAATACCAATGCCCCACCAAAACCAAAGGGAAAAATTATCTCCTTCAAAAATAGCTTCTTTAAAAGAATCTCCTCCCTTAATATCTCTAAATATTTTATAAGAAGATAAGAGAATGTTCACAAAAAAATATATAATAAGATGAGAATAAAATTTTTTTAATTTTTCTACTCTTTTTTTTGCTCTTAAGTAACTTTTATCTAATTCTTTATTATCTATTTCCATTTTTTATTTATTGAGTATTTTTTTACTTCTATCATGGTCATTCTTCATTAACTCTTTAATTTTCTTCTCTTCCCATGCACTTCCAAATAAATTTTTAAATCCAAAAACACTTAACCAATGAAAGAAAATACCTATTCCCCAAAACAACCATGTAGAATAAACTCCAAAGTTTGTTAAAGATCCCAACAAACTATAGTTGTCGCTATATGATAATCCAAAAATAATGATACCACTTATAAAAATATTGATTAATACATATATCAATAAGTGAGAATAAAAACCTTTTATTTCTTTAACTCTTTTCTTTGCATTTAAATACTGTTGTTCTTTTAAAAATTCCTTTTCCATTTTAATTTTTTTTATTTATTTTCTTTCATGTATTCTTCAATCTTTTTTTGCTCCCAAGCTTTTCCAAAACCTATAGATGATAAACCTAGCACTTTTAGCCAATGAAAAAATAACCCCCATAAGTTTCCAAATAAAGCCCACCAAAACCAATGATAACCTGGAGTAAGTTTTAAATTAATAAACACTAAAAATGGAAGCAAAAAAAACATTACTGTCAAATGGGAATAAAAACCTTTGATCTCTTTAACTTTTTTTTGAGCATTCAAATATTTAAGTTCTTCGTTGTAGTTGATTTCCATCCTTTTAAAATTTATCTTTTGAATCGTTCATAATCTCTCTAATCTTTTTTTCTTCCCAATTTTTACCCAAAAAAATATTAAAATTATTTACTTCTAATAACTGCGAAACTAAACCTATACTCCATCCGATTAATGGGAACCAAAACCAGTAAAAAAAAGGAGTATAATTAAGGTTTAAAAAAATTAAAAATGGCATCACTATAATAAACGATGCTAAACTGGAGTAAAACTTTTTTAGTTTCTCTACTCGCTCAACTGCTAGTATATATTTACTGTTTTCTATGTTTTCTGAATACATTATATTGTTAGTTTTTATTAATAGAGGAATACTTACTTTAAAGGTTTTATGATCATTTTCTATGATTACGTTTTTATCTGAAATCAATCCATATCTATCAGCTATATTACGAAGCCCTACCCTAGTTCCCTTTCCTATAGCTTCTTTTGGGTTTATATTATTTTCGATAATTAAATAATTACCTTTTTCGTATATTTTAACAGTTAGTGGCTTAGATGATGATACTACATTATGCTTTAATGCATTTTCTAGAAGCAATTGTAATGAAAGAGGAACAATTTTAAAATTTTCATTACTTAAGGAAGAAGGTATATCAAACTTCACGGCATCTTCAAATCTCATTCCAAGTAATTCCATGTAGGTATTCGCAAATTTAATTTCTTCCATTACTGGTATTAGGTCTTTGTTTCTTTGCTCTAAAACATACCTGTAAACTTTTGATAATTTTGTTGTAAATTTTTCTGCTTGATTAGGGTTTTCTCCAATAAGAGAAGTTAGTACATTGAGACTATTGAATAAAAAATGTGGATCTAACTGACTTTTTAAAGATTCAAACTTAGCGGTTTCTGTTTTAGCTACAATCTCTTGTTTTGTGCTTTCATTTGACAAAGCAAGCTTCCAGTTTGTCATAAAGTCTTTTGCATGTAAAAAAGTGGAAACTCCTAGGGAAAGAATAATATAGAAAAAATTAATAAATAGGTTACTTCCTTTTAAAAATTGTGAAGAATCTCCATCAAAAAGAACATACCAAGTAATATAATTAATTCCTAAGATTACAGGAACAGTATATAAAATAGTTCCTATGATACCAGAGGTAACTCGTTGTTTGGTTTGAGAAATCCAATCCCATTTAGTGTTTAAGTAATAATTAATAAATCCATTACCCAAACCTAATCCAAAAGAAAACATTCCCGAAATTAAAAATGAATTAAGTATACTTTTTGAACTAAATTGCTGGAAAAATAAAATAAAAATAATTCCAAATAAAATAGTCATTTGAAAACAAAGAATAATCTCTTTTTTTAAACTTCTAATTCTAAAAACTTCATTATTTCTCATTTTTTTAATCAACTATTTGTACTGGTTAAATTTAGTTAAAGTTCTAATAAATTAAATAAAAG
>CALKFR010000074.1 GCA_938084555.1 uncultured Flavobacteriaceae bacterium
ATCGATAATAGCTTTTCCTTTTTGTAAAATATCAGCTCCTATAATTCCATGAACTTCTTCAGCTTCGTGAAGAGTTAAGGCTTTATTTACATGAATTAAATCAAACAATACTAAACTAAAGTTTTTATTCTTCCATTTTCCAATCTCTAAATTATTGTTTTCAGATTGTTGGGTTTTCATATCTGTAGCACCTGCACCTGCAGCTTTAGTATCACTTTCTTTAGCATCTAAGTTAAAAAACTCAATTTTATCAATTCCAACACAAGAATTTGAAGCCCCTGTGTCTAGGATAAACTTACCCGATACTCCATTAATTTTCGCATCTAATTCCATATGATTTGTGACCATTTTCTTCAAAGGAATTTTAATATATTTCTTTTTATATAATAGTTTTTTTAGACCACTCATTTAAATGTATTTTTGATGTGTCAAAAATACATTTAAATAAATTGTTTTTTCTGACAACAGCTTTTTGTTTTTTACACCAAGCAATAAGGATAATATAATGATAACAGATACTCACACACATTTATACTCAGAGCAGTTTGATCAAGATAGAGACGCTATGATTCAAAGAGCCAAGGATGCTGGAGTTCAGCGATTTTTTATTCCTGCTATAGATAGTAGCTATTCTGAAAGAATGTTTTCTTTAGAAGAAAATTATCCAAATGATGTGTTTTTAATGATGGGGCTTCATCCTACCTCTGTAAAAGAAAACTTTGAAAGTGAATTACAACATGTTAAAGATTGGATAGATAAAAAAACATTTGTTGCCATTGGTGAAATAGGGATTGATCTATATTGGGACAAAACATTCCTAAAAGAACAACAAAAGGCTTTTCAGATACAAATTAGATGGGCTAAGAAGAAAAAACTTCCTATCGTTATTCATTGTAGAAACGCTTTCGATGAAATATTCGACATATTAGAACTAGAAAAAGGACCAGATTTATGTGGTATCTTTCATTGTTTTACAGGAACTTTAGAACAAGCTAAAAAAGCTATATCCTACAACATGAAACTAGGAATTGGTGGTGTAGCTACTTTCAAAAATGGTAAAATAGACACCTTTCTGAATCAGATTCCTTTAGAGCATATTGTTTTAGAGACGGATTCCCCATACCTGTCACCTACTCCTCACAGAGGTAAAAGGAATGAAAGTAGCTATATCACTTTTGTAATTGAAAAGTTAGCCACTATTTACAAGCTTACTTTCAATGAAATTGCAGCTGTTACTACAGAAAACTCAAAGGAGGTATTTGGAATCTAATGCTACATATTACAACACTCCTATTGGAACTGCCAAAATCACCGGAGATAATAATGGCATTCAAACTATTACTTTCATAACTGATAATTTAGACGAAGGAAATTTAATAACAATTGGTTTAGAAGATGAAAATCCTGAATGTTTGAGAGAATGTGTGCTCCAACTAAAAGAATACTTTCAAGGCAAACGAACAAGTTTTAACCTGCTTTTAAACCCTCAAGGTACAAAATTTCAAAAATTAGTATGGAAGGGTCTTAGCACTATTCCTTACGGAAAAACAATATCATACCTAGCACAAAGCAAAAAAATTGGAGATATAAAGGCAGTAAGAGCTGTAGCCGCTGCCAATGGAAAAAATCCTATTAGTATAATAATACCATGCCATAGGGTAATTGGCTCAGATGGCTCATTAACAGGGTATGCTGGAGGTGTTTGGCGAAAAAAATGGTTGTTAGATTTTGAGAACCCTTTAAAACAACTATCGCTTTTTTAAACTAATTCTTGGTTTTAGACGTTTATAATACTATGACAAAAAAAGGCTTGTATTTGATCCTATTCTTGGTTGGTTTTAATGCCAATTCTCAAAATATGTCATCAGACTTTAGATCCAAAAAAATTATGGTTTTAAAAGATACTGTAAGCTTTGATTCTGTTCCAATAAATCCACAAAATTTTAAAGTACGAATGGGTAAAAAAATAGTTTATCCCACAGAGTACCAAATTTTATACAATGAAGCATTATTAATAATTAATTCAAAAAAATATCAAGAAATTACCATTGATTACTTCAGGTTTCCAGCATTTATTACAAAAACTTACAGCCCATTTGATAAAAAGTTTATAATTTCTAATACTAGTAATACAGAAAAATTGTTTAGCCTAACAAGTAATAAAAAACCCTCTGAATTAAAATTATTTGATGGTTTAAAGACAAGTGGATATATTAATCGAGGAATAACATCAGGCAATAACCAAAATACTGTAGCAAATTCCTCTATGGATATCAACATAGAAGGAAAACTCTCAGATAAAGTAGCAATTCGGGCAAATATCTTTGATACTAATATTCCATTACAAGATAATGGGTATTCTCAGAGCATTACAGATTTTGATCGAATTTTCATTGAACTGTACAGCAAAGATTGGCGAGTAAAAGCAGGAGATGTTAGTTTAAATAATAAAAACAGTTATTTCTTAGCTTTTGAAAAACAGGTGTCTGGACTTGAAGTTGAAGCCTCAATAAATTCCAACACAAAAGTTGCTGCCTCTGGTGCCATAGTTAGAGGGCAGTTTAGTTCCTATAATTTTATTGGAATTGAGGGAAATCAAGGGCCCTATAAAATATTTGGCCCTAATAATGAGCCAAATTTTGTAATCATTTCTGGTAGTGAAAAAGTATTTGTAAATGGTTCTGAAATTACCAAAGGAATAAATGATGACTATCTAATAGATTATAATATTGGAGAAATACGATTCAATACCACATTCCCAATAACCAATGATATGCGTATTCGAGTAGAATTTCAATTCTCAAATAGGAATTACACCCGTTTTATTAGCTATGAAAAAGCAGAGTATAAAAGTGAAAAGCTCCAACTTTCAGGTTATTTTTACAATGAAAATGATGTAAAAAACCAACCCATACAAGTAAATTTAACAGCTCAACAAAAAGAAATTTTAGCTAATGCAGGTAATAATCCAGATTTAATGGTTGGAGAAAGTGCTTATCCTGATGTTTATGATGCCAACAGAATTCTTTATAAAAAAATACAAGTTGGAAATGAAGAATATTTTGAATATTCTACCAATCAAAATGATGATTTATTTAACGTAACCTTCAGTAATGTTGGCACTAACCTAGGAGATTACTCATTGAGTGAAACCTATGCTAATGGAAATGTATTTGTATATGTTGGAACTAATTTAGGGAATTATAGCCCAATTACTCAATTAATCGCACCAACTAAATTACAGGTAGCAGTTCTAAATTCTACTTATAAACCTAATGAAAAAACATCTATTTCATCAGAGGTAGCTTTTAGTAATAGTGATCAGAATTTATTTTCAACACTAGACAACGAGCAAAACAAAGGAATAGCAACCAAACTCAACTGGGAACAAATATTAATAGATAAAAAATGGAAGCTTTTAAGTGATATAAATTATCTTTTTATTCATAAAAATTTTAATACAATTCAACGTTTTCAATCTGTAGAATTTAATCGGGATTGGAATTTAAACAACCCTACTGGAAATCAACAACAAATAGGTATTGATTTGAGTTTAAAAAAAAATAACGATAATTTTTTAAGCTACGCTTTTCAACAACTTCAATTTTCAAATAATTTTAAAGGAAACAAACATATTGTTACCTCTGAGATGAATTTTGGCAATACCTCATTTTATAATAGTAGTAGCTATTTAACAAATAATTCAGACATTCAAGAAAACTCATTCCTTAGAATTAAAACTGGGGTAGAACAACGTTTTAAAAAGTTATGGCTTGGAGGTTTTTTAAATCTTGAATCAAACAATGGAGTTAAAACACCAACAAGAGAAGCCCTTCTCACCAACCATCAGTTTAAAGAATATGAGGGATATATAGGTATTGGAGACACTACTAAAGTTTACACAAAAATTGGTTATAACTTCAGAGACAATGACAGTATAAGAAGTAATGCCTTTACTCAAATTAATAATAGAAAAACATACTATTTGGATGCTAAGTTTATTCAAAATGAACAAACTAATCTTTCCTTATATGCGAATTATAGGGAAACTGAAAATAGATTTTCAGAAAATCAGAAAGCTTTAAATTCAAGAATCATATATAACCAGCGCTTATTTAAAAATTTTATCACCTTAGGGACTCAATATGAAACCTCTTCGGGAAATGTAGCACGACAAGATTTTGTTTATATTGAAGTAGAGCCAGGTCAAGGATATTATACATGGATTGATTATAATGATAATGGAATTCAAGAATTTGATGAATTTGAAATTGCTGAATTTCAAGATCAAGCAAACTTTTTACGTGTTCCGCTGCCAAATCTTCAGTTTATAGCTACTCAGAGTGCTAAAATAAATCAATCAATTACCATAAACGCAAGCCAATGGAGTACAAAAAAAAGACTGAAAAAAATACTGTCACACTTCTATAATCAATTTTTTTTAAGTAGTAATAATGAGCTAAAAAGAGCTCGTAATTCATTTAACTTAAACCCATTTAACGCAAATAAGGAACAACAAATAAGTGTAAATTTTAATATTAAAAACAGCCTGTATTTTAATCGAGGATTACAAAATTTTAGCACAACGTACACCTTTGCTAATGCAAACAATAAACAGCAATATATTATTGGAAGCCAAAGTACAGAAACCAGTTATAAACAATTAGACTTTCAACATAAATTTGGTAAATTCTGGTTGGTTGATTTACAAGGAAAACTTTCTAAAAATAATTTAGAAACAGAGAATTTTAATAATCGAAATTATCAAATAAATACAAATGGTTTTCAACCAAAAATAAGTTATGTTTTAAATAATGACAATAGATTCTCTGCATTTTATCAACTAAGGAATAAGAAAAATAACCTTACAGAATTTGAACAATTAAAACAGCAAAAAATAGGAATAGAATACTATTATTCAAGTAAATCAACTGTACAATTTAATGCTAATTTTACAACTTTTTTTAATGATTTTAATGGAAATCCCAACTCCCCTGTTGGATATCAAATGTTAGAAGGACTTCAAGAAGGCACCAATTACACTTGGGCTTTTTTATGGAGTAAAAAACTAAATTCCTACTTAAACTTAAACCTAAATTATAAAGGAAGAAAGAGTTTAAATTCTAAAACTATTCATATAGGTTCAATAAATTTAAAAGCTATATTTTAATTAGGCATAATTGTTGATATTTGTAAAAAATTAAAAAACATATATTTTTAAGCTTTTAGTAAAGAACATTAACTCTTCAATAATTTAACTTCAAATCAAAATTAATTTTAATGAATAGAACTACTCTCACTTTTTTTCTTATCACTTGTCTATTAATAAGCTCTTGCATAGAAAAACAACAAAAAAAAACATCTGATAAATTTCAATTTGCAACACCCAAAGAAGTGGGTATGATTTCTGATAGCCTTGTGAAAATTGAAAAAATGGTGATGGATTTTGTAGATGCAAAAAAATACCCTGGTGCTGTTACTTTAATTGCCAAGAATGGTAAAATTGTTTATGAGTCTGAGATAGGTTGGTCAGATTCACTAAGAACTGAACCCTACAGAAAAGATCATTTATTTAGACTAGCTTCTATGACTAAACCCATTGTGTCTTTAGCTGCTATGCAATTAATTGAAGCAGGAAAAATTAAGCTAGATGATCCTGTAGGAAACTATATTCCAACATTTAAAGAAACAACTATTTTACAAAGCTTTAACCCGGCAGATTCAAGTTGGACTAGCTCACCATCTGTTACCACCCCTACCATTAGACAATTATTAACTCACACATCTGGAGTTCCATATGGTTTTATGAGTCCAAATGTTTATCAAATTATACTTGCTAAAAATGGAATACCAGACCTAAATACTTTCCTGCCAATGACTGCCAAAGAGACTATGAGTAAGGTTGGAAACATACCTCTTGCTTTTGAACCAGGAACAAGATGGATGTATGGCTTAAACACAGATGTATTAGGCAGAGTAGTTGAAGTGGCCTCAGGTAAAGAT
>CALKFR010000075.1 GCA_938084555.1 uncultured Flavobacteriaceae bacterium
TTAAAAACTGATAAAAAAGAATGGCCTTTAGAAGAAGTATTTATAACAGCAGAGGTTAAAAAATAACAAACCCAATTAGTTACTGTAAATCATCAGAGTTAAATTTTACAGATTTTAATTGGTCTTTACCCTCAATAGATATAGTCCAAACTAAAAAAACTTCACCGTTCATTATTTCTAATTGAGGAACTCCGGTATTTCTTCCACCATCTATCTCAGAGACAGTAAATGCATCAGAAACCTTTCCATCTAAAGAAACTTTCTTAACTCTCAGGTAGGTAGCTATATCATCTACTTCCATATAACTAACCAGCACTTCTTTTGAGTTTAAAAAAGCAACATCTACTCTACCTATTGCATCTTTGTCATTGAGTTGTATTGGAGAATTAAATGTATCTCCATTAGATGTTGAAAAGGATAGGTTTACCGAAGGTCTGTCGTTTGCGGCTGTAAACCAAGCAACTGCTACATTAGTTGAGTTAGTAACCACCTTTGGACCATTCACCGGACATCCATTTATTTTCCAACCGTCTTGGTGAACAGGTGTTGGCACCTGCCATTTTCCATCTACATATTTTGTGCTGTAGATATCTCTTAGTTCTTCCTTACTTCTATCTCTATAAACAACTATAGGCCCATCATTTGTCATGGCAATAGATGTCTGGCAACAATCACAAGTTGCAGCATCTAATTCACTTTCATTAAAAATCTCTCCTGTATCTGAAATTTCAGCAAATCTTATAGTCATTGCTTTGTGGTGGCCAGCTTTAGAATCTTCTAAGGTATTTCTTCCGTCTAACCAGGTAACATAAAAACCTTTCTCATTAGAAGGAATCATACTTACAAAACCATGCTCAGCCTTAACGCCATCTGTGTTTAATAAAAAATTTTCTTTTATTTTTTCTCCTGAAAGTGTTTCTAAATTTAAAACTACATCGTATGTATATGTTCCAGATGCTGATTTTTTTAAATAGCTAGTCAATATCAAATCTTCATTAATAGCATTGGCAGGGAAATCTGCCCAATTCACAAACCAATCAGAACCAGACGTTATGCGAACAGGTTCTTTCCAATTATTATTGATAAACTGACTATAATACAATACTGCTTCTTGGTCTTCTTTAGATGATATCCAAGAGAGAGTTAAATTTCCATCCTTAGATACCAAATTAGGTGCTACATTGTTTTCCCCAAAAGAAAATTGAATGTTTTCAATAACAACCTCTTGTTTTGAGCAAGAAATTAAAATAGACATGAAAATAAGTACTATAAAATTCTTCATATTATAATGCTTTTAATTTTTTTATCATTTGCTTAGAATCCCAATCAACAGATCCTACAATAGTTTTTATTTGTTTACCCTCTGCATTATAGACATAGGTAGTTGGAAGTGAATACACCCCCAATGAAGCTAAAGATACTTTTGATTTTAAGTATTTTAAATTAAAATTTTTACGATTTTTAAATCTAGATATTCTTTGAATAGACTCATCTGAAACCAATAAAAAGACAAAATCTGATTTTAATTGTTCTTCTGCTCTAATAAGAGATGGCATTTCTTGAATGCAAGGTCCACACCATGTTGCCCAATAATTTATTAAAATTTTTTTTCCTTTGAATGAAGATAAATTTACTTCATTATTATCTAAATCTACATATATTGATTTCTTTTGATTTGCATCTAAGTCAATAGAATTTGAATTCTCAGAAGAACTAGAATTACATCCAATTAATAAAGCAAAACAACAAATTGTAATTATTTTTTTCATTTAGACCTATAATCTTTTGAACATATAAAAATATGATATATAAAATTAAAATCATTAAAAACTATTTATATTTCTTGTATCCTCTAATTTTAGAATAAAACGTAACTTTGCCCCTCAATTTTTGAAGATGAGCTTTTTAAAGGAAATAGACCGCAGAAGAACTTTTGGTATAATATCACATCCAGATGCTGGAAAAACTACTTTAACCGAAAAACTTTTATTGTTTGGAGGTGCAATTCAAGAGGCCGGGGCAGTTAAAAACAATAAAATCAAGAAAGGGGCTACATCAGATTTTATGGAAATTGAACGCCAACGTGGAATCTCAGTAGCAACCTCAGTCCTAGCATTCATTTATAAAGATAAAAAGATAAATATTTTAGATACTCCTGGTCATAAAGATTTTGCCGAAGACACTTTTAGAACCTTAACAGCTGTAGATAGTGTTATTGTTGTTATAGATGTTGCCAAAGGAGTAGAAGAACAAACAGAAAAATTAGTTGAGGTATGTAGAATGCGAAATATTCCTATGCTTGTTTTTATTAATAAATTAGATCGTGAAGGTAAAGATGCCTTTGACTTGTTAGATGAAGTTGAACAAAAATTAGGTTTAAGGGTAACCCCTATGAGTTTTCCTATTGGCATGGGTTATGATTTTAAGGGTATTTATAATATTTATGAAAAAAAATTAAATATTTTTTCGGGTGATAACAAGCAAGGTATTTCTGCAGGTATTGAATTTAATGACATAAAGAACCCTCAATTAAATAAGGTTGTTGGAGAAAGAGCAGCAGAAACACTTCGTGAAGAATTAGAATTAATTTATGAGGTCTATCCTAAGTTTGACAATACAGAATATTTAGAGGGTAAATTACAACCTGTATTTTTTGGCTCTGCTTTAAATAATTTTGGAGTAAAGGAGTTGTTAGATGCATTTATTGAAATAGCACCCAAACCGCAACCTAAAAAAGCAGAGGAAAGATTGGTTGATTCTAAAGAAGAAAAGTTAACTGGATTTGTTTTTAAAATACATGCTAATATGGATCCAAAGCATAGGGATCGTCTAGCATTTATAAAAATAGTATCCGGAACCTTTAAAAGAAATGCTCCATATTTACATGTTAGGAATGGAAAAAAAGTAAAATTTTCAAGTCCAAATACATTTTTTGCTGAAAAAAAAGAAATCGTAGATGAATCTTTTCCAGGCGATATTGTTGGATTACATGATACAGGAAATTTTAAAATTGGGGATACCCTTACGGAGGGAGAACAATTAAATTTTAAAGGAATTCCTAGTTTTTCTCCAGAACATTTTAGGTATGTTAATAATGCAGATCCAATGAAGTCTAAACAACTTTTTAAAGGCTTAGATCAATTGATGGATGAGGGTGTCGCTCAATTATTTACTCTCGATATGAATGGTAGAAAAATTATTGGTACTGTGGGGGCTCTTCAATATGAAGTGATTCAGTATCGTTTAGAACATGAATATGGTGCAAAATGCTCTTATGAAAACATTAATGTCCATAAAGCTTGTTGGGTAGAAGCAAAAGATCCAAAAAATGAAGAGTTTAAAGAATTTAAAAGAGTCAAGCAACGTTATTTAGCAAAAGATAAACAAGGGCAATTGGTTTTTTTAGCTGATTCAGCGTTTACCATCCAAATGACACAGAGTAAATATCCTAGTGTAAAACTTCATTTCACGAGTGAATATGAATAATAATTTAGAAAAAAGAATAGTTTAAAATAAATTAAATAAATTTAAAAAATGAATAACGGAATCTACGCAAAGTTCAAAACTTCGAAAGGAGATATTTTAGTAAGTTTAGAATATATAAAAACACCTGGTACTGTAGGGAACTTTGTTGCCCTAGCAGAAGGAAATCTTGAAAATAGTGTTAAAAAACAAGGAACACCATATTACGATGGATTAAAGTTTCATAGAGTAATTCCAGATTTTATGATTCAAGGAGGCTGCCCATTAGGGACAGGAACAGGAGGTCCAGGTTATAAATTTGATGATGAAATTCATCCAGACCTTAAGCATGATGGTCCAGGAAAATTATCGATGGCCAATTCAGGACCAGCAACCAATGGTTCACAATTTTTTATAACCCATATCGAAACCCCTTGGTTAGACGGAAAACACACTGTTTTTGGAAATGTTATTGAAGGGCAAAATGTTGTAGATATCATTTCTCAGGGAGATGAAATGTCTGTAGAAATTCTTAGAGTTGGAACTGAAGCTGAAGCCTTTAATGCCATTGAGGCTTTTAGAACTTTTGAGGGTTTGAGAGCAAAACGAGAGGAAGAAGAAAGAAAAAGACAACAAGAAATATTGGATACTGTTGCAAAAGGTTATGAAGAAACAAAAAGTGGGTTACGTTATAAGATTTTACAAAGTGGTGATGGAAATAAAGCTACAAAAGGAGCTAATGTTTCCGTTCACTATAAAGGACAACTTCTAGATGGTACTGTATTTGATTCTTCCTACAAAAGAAAACAACCCATAGAGTTTTCTGTTGGTATTGGACAAGTTATTACTGGTTGGGATGAAGGAATTCTTTTATTGAAAGTTGGAGATAAAGCTCGTTTTGTAATTCCTTCTAATTTAGCTTATGGAGAAAGTGGAGCTGGTGGAGTTATTCCTCCAAATGCTACACTAATTTTTGATGTTGAATTAGTGGGAATTAATTAAAAAACTTAATACTCTATACCTAAAAAGCCTACAGCTATGCTATAGGCTTTTTTATTTTTAATTAAATTAACTAAACCTGATAATTAATTTATACTACACATTAAACCGAAAGTGCATAACATCTCCATCTTTAACAATATAGTCTTTCCCCTCTACTCTCATTTTTCCTGCTTCCTTCACCTTAGCTTCAGTTCCATAGCTTACATAGTCTTCATAACTAATAGTTTCAGCTCTAATAAACCCTTTTTCAAAATCAGTATGAATAACTCCAGCTGCTTTGGGTCCAGTAGCGCCTATTGGAATTGTCCAAGCTCTCACTTCCTTAACACCAGCAGTAAAATAAGTTTGAAGATTTAATAATTTATATGCAGAGCGAATTAATCGGGAAACACCTGCCTCTTCCAGTCCCATATCTTCCAAAAATAACTGACGTTCCTCGTAATCTTCTAATTCTGTAATATCAGCCTCTGTTCCAACAGCTAAAACAATAACTTCAGCATCTTCATTTTTTACCGCCTCTTTGACCTTATCTACATATGCATTTCCTGAAACTGCTGAATTTTCGTCTACATTACATACATATAAAACAGGTTTTATTGTTATAAACTGTAGAGGACTAACAAACTCTTGTTCTTTTTCATTGAAACTTAGTGCCCTAACTGATACACCTTGAAGTAATGTTTCTTCTATCTTTAAAAGCACCTCCAATTCTGCCTGAGCTACTTTGTTTCCAGTTTTTGCAGTTCTTTTAACTCGTTCTAAACGTTTCTGAACAGTTTCTAGATCTTTTAATTGTAATTCAATATCAATAGTTTCTTTATCTCTAACAGGGTCAATTGAAGTATCTACGTGAATAATATTATCATTATCAAAACATCTTAACACATGCAAAAGAGCATCTGTTTCACGAATATTAGCCAGAAATTGATTTCCCAATCCTTCACCTTTACTAGCTCCCTTAACCAAACCAGCAATATCTACAATTTCAACAGTAGCAGGAATTACTTTTTCAGGATTAACTAATTCCTCTAATTTTTCCAAACGAGTATCTGGTACATTAACAACTCCTATATTTGGTTCTATAGTACAAAATGGAAAATTAGCACTTTGTGCTTTTGCATTGGATAAACAATTGAATAAAGTTGATTTTCCTACGTTAGGTAATCCTACAATTCCAGCTTTCATATATCTAGTTATTTGGGTTGCAAATATAATTGATTTATCACACAAAAAATCCCGAAAAATCGGGATTTAATTTAATCTTATTATGTTAATTTTAATCCTGATGCATAAATTTTTGTTTACCTAACAATTCTTCCTTTGTTTCAACATTATTTTCGTCAGGCACACAACAATCAACTGGGCAAACTGCAGCACATTGAGGCTCTTCATGAAAACCAACACATTCAGTACATTTATCTGCTACTATATAATAAATTTCATCAGAAATTGGTTCCTGTTCTTCATCTGAATTAACTGCATTCCCATTAGGAAGAATTACATCTCCAGTTAAATCTGTTCCATCTGAAAACTTCCAATCATCTGCTCCTTCATAAATAGCGGTGTTGGGGCATTCGGGTTCACAGGCCCCGCAATTTATACATTCGTCGGTAATGATGATAGCCATTATTATTCTCTTTAGTTTGTGTAACTTTGCTGTGCAAAAATAACCTCTAAAAAGGTAGCAACCAAAAATAATGAGTAGTATTAAAAATAGAATTAATGCTTTTGCAGCATTAGGTAATTTTTTAAATCAATTTAATTCAACTAAAATTGAAAAAAACACTTCAGTTTTATTCAATGATGTATTCTTTGATGGATTTATTCATCAAATTAAATTAGCCGAAGAACAAAACAGTTGGTTCACCAAAGAAGCTATATTATTTTCAATTGAAAATTGGGCTAATGCTTTAACTTATGAGAATTTAACCCAATGGATATCAAATGAGAATATAGTTGAACAACCTTCAAAAACTGTAGCCATAATTATGGCAGGAAATATACCTTTAGTTGGTTTTCATGATTTTTTATCTGTTTTAATAAGTGGTCATTCTGTCTTGGTGAAACAATCCTCAAATGACAAACATCTTATTCCTTATTTATCAAAATATTTAGAATATGTTGAACAGAGTTTTAAAGGAAAAATAGCTTTTACAGATAAAAAAATAACTAATTTTGACGCAGTAATAGCTACTGGAAGTACAAATACCACACGTTATTTTGAGTATTACTTTAATGATAAGCCCAATATTATTCGTAAAAACAGAAATTCGATTGCCATTATTACTGGAGAAGAAACTAAGGAAGATATAGAAAATCTCAGTGAAGATATTTTTAGATATTTTGGACTCGGTTGTAGAAGTGTTTCTAAATTATTTGTTCCAAGAGACTATAATTTCAACAAATTCTTTGAAGGGATGTATAATTATCATCACATCATAAACAATAGAAAATACGCTAATAATTATGACTATAATAAAGCAGTTTACTTAATGAGTGAATTTTCAATTTTAGAAAATGGATTTTTAATGATAAAAGAAGACACAAACTTTGCTTCTCCAATTGCAACAATTTTTTATGAATTTTATGACAACTTAAATGATTTAAAAATAAAAATTCGTGATGAGGCTGAAAATATTCAATGTATTGTAGCTAGTAACTTTATTGAAAATGAAGTTAAATTTGGTCAGACACAACATCCCAAATTATGGGACTATGCCGATGGGATTAATACCATTGAATTTTTATCTAAAATTTAATTTTTATAAAACACCTAATTGATAAAATTTTTGGAAATTTGCCATTTTAAAATAATATAAAATGAAAAAACACAACTTTAGTGCAGGACCATGTATCTTACCCGAAGAGGTATTACAGCAAGCCTCAAAAGCAGTTATCGATTTTAATAATGATGATCTTTCGTTGTTAGAAATATCTCATAGAAGCAAACCTTTTGTGGATGTTATTGAAAAGGCAAAGCAACTCACCTTAGAAATATTGGATCTTGAAAATAAAGGATATCAAGTTTTATTTCTTCATGGAGGTGCTAGTACTCAATTTTTAATGACTGCTTACAACCTATTAAACAAGAAGGCTGCTTATCTGAATACCGGTACTTGGTCAGATAAAGCCATCAAAGAAGCAAAACTTTTTGGTGAATTGGTAGAAGTAGCTTCTTCGAGAGATAAAAATTTTACATATATACCAACACAATACAACATCCCCGCTGATGCAGATTATTTTCACTGCACTAGTAACAATACTATTTTTGGAACTCAAATTAAAGAATTTCCCTCATTAGACATACCATTAGTCTGTGATATGAGTTCTGATATTTTTTCTCGTCAACTAGATTTTTCAAAATTTGATCTTATATATGCTGGAGCTCAAAAAAACATGGGACCAGCTGGAACAACTGTTGTAATTGTAAAAGAAGATATTCTTGGCAAGGTTCAAAGAACAATCCCTTCTATGTTAGATTATAAAGTACATATAAGTAAAGATAGTATGTTTAATACACCAGCTGTATTTCCTATCTATGTGTCTATGTTAACATTAGAATGGTTAAAAGGTTTAGGAGGAATTTCTTTTATTGAAAAAGTAAATAATAAGAAAGCTGATTTATTGTATAAAGAAATCGACAGAAATCCACTATTTAAGGGAATTGTAGCTAAAGAAGACAGAAGCACTATGAATGCCACATTTTCACTACATGATGAGTCTTTAAAAGAACTTTTTGACAGCATGTGGAAAGAAGCTAGAATTAATGGATTAAACGGTCACAGAAGTGTTGGTGGATACAGAGCAAGTATGTATAACGCATTACCATTATACAGTGTTCAAGCATTGGTAGATTCTATGCAAGAATTAGAAAGAAGAGCATAAGATGAAAATATTAGCAAACGACGGAATTTCACAAAGTGGTATAGAAGACCTTCAAAATAATGGATTTGAAGTAATAACTACCAAAGTAGCTCAAGTTCAATTAGAAAATTTTATTAATAAACATCAAATAGATGGTATTCTAGTAAGAAGTGCTACCCAAGTAAGGCAGGAATTAATAGATGCTTGCCCCAGTATAAAACTTATAGGGAGAGGTGGTGTTGGAATGGATAATATAGATGTAGACTATGCCATAAATCAAGGAATTCATGTCATTAATACTCCCAAAGCATCCTCTAATTCTGTTGCAGAATTAGTCTTTGCTCACCTTTTTGGAATGGTTCGTTTTCTTCATCAATCGAACAGAGAAATGCCTTTGGAAGGAGATTCTAAATTTAAAGATTTAAAAAAAGCATATGCTTTGGGCTCTGAACTAAGAGGTAAAAAAATCGGTATCATAGGTTTTGGAAGAATTGGTCAAGAAGTAGCAAGGATAGCACTTGGCTTAGGTATGGAGGTCTTAGCAACAGACCGTTTTATAGAAAGTGCACCTATATCTGTAGATTTTTTTAATGGTCAAAAAATTACAATTACTATTGAAACAATAGATTTAGATATCCTATTAAAAGAAAGTGATTTTATTAGTTTACATGTCCCTGTTCAAGAAGACTATGTAATTGGCACAAAAGAAATTTCAAAAATGAAAACAGGTGTTGGTATTATAAATGCTGCAAGAGGTGGTGTAATTGATGAAATGGCATTGATAAAAGCAATAGAAAAAAATAAAGTAAAATTTGCGGGTTTAGATGTTTTTGAAAAAGAGCCAAACCCAGAAATCCAATTATTAATGAACCCTGAATTGTCATTAACTCCTCATATAGGTGCTGCAACAGTTGAAGCTCAAGATAGAATAGGAATTGAATTGGCAACACAAATCATAGGGTTATTAAAAGAATAAAAGAATACTTCAATCATTGAATTTAGTTAAAAATTCAAGTAATTACTATGAACAAATAACTAGTAATAATGGCCATTGTAAAACCATTTAAAGCCGTAAGGCCAAGTAGAGATAAAGTAGCTTTGGTATCCTCTAAATCTTTTGATGCCTATACAGATAAGGAGTTGGATGCTAAGCTAGAGTTTAACCCATTTACTTTTCTGCACATCATTAATCCGGGGTACAAATATCATCAAGAATTCTCTGGTGAGCAACGTTTTCAAATGATTCATAATAGATATGAAGAATTCAAAGAAAATAAAATTTTAATTAAAGATGATACGGCATGCTTTTACCTGTATGAAAGCTCTGATACCCATGATTCATTTTGTGGAATTATTGCAGCTACAGCAGTAGATGACTACACTAACGGAACCATAAAAAAGCATGAAGGAACCATAAAAAAAAGGGAGCAATTATTTGAAACCTATTTAAAAGTGACTGGATTTAACGCTGAACCAGTCTTACTTACCTATAAAGATGACGAAAACTTCAATACTTCACTACAAATAATAAAGAAAAAGAGACCAGAATATGAATTTTCAACAACCGATAAAAAACTACATCGTTTATGGCTGGTGAATGATAAAGAGAATATCAAAAAAATCATTTCTTTTTTTGAAAATAAAGAAGCGTTGTATATTGCTGACGGTCATCATAGAAGTGCCTCTTCATCCTTACTTAAAAAAGATTTACAAGAAGAAAACATAAAACATACAGGAAATGAAAACTATAATTTTTTTATGAGTTATATTATTCCTGAATCAAATTTAAAAATTTCAGAATTTAATAGATTTATAAAGGGTTTAAATGGGTTATCTATTGATGATTTTTTAATTGAATTAGATAAGAGTTATAGAATAGAAGATAGAGGTGAACACTATTACAAGCCCTCTCAAAAACATCATTTCAGCATGTACCTTGGAGGAAAATTTTATTCATTGTACCTTAGGAAAAATTTATCTTTAAATGAAGATCCATTATCTAAACTAGATGCAGAAATTCTTTACAGAACCATTTTAAAACCTATCTTAGGAATTAATAACTTAGACAATAATGATCGGATAAGTTATCGAAATAATAAATTAGATTTATTATCTATAAAGACTCTAGTTGATGATGGGAAATTTGATATTGGTTTTGGGATGTTACCGATAACTATTGATGAAATGAAAAAAATTGCAGATGCAAAATTAATTATGCCGCCAAAGACAAGTTATATTGAACCTAAATTAAGAAGTGGCTTAACTATGTATGAATTTTAATTATGGATTATATTAAAGATAATTTAGAAAAAATTAAATCATCAATTTCAGAAGATATTGTTTTAGTGGCTGTTTCCAAAACTAAACCTATTGCAGATTTACTTGAAGCATATGATGCTGGCCAGAGAGTTTTTGGGGAAAACAAAATACAGGAAATGGTTGCAAAATATGACGCCCTACCAAAAGATATAGTGTGGCATATGATTGGGCATCTTCAACGAAACAAAGTGAAGTACATGGCCCATTTTGTAAATTTAATTCACGGAGTAGATAGCTTAAAGACCTTAAAAGAAATAAATAAACAAGCACATAAACACAATAGAGTGATTAACTGCTTGTTGCAAATAAGAATAGCTAAAGAAGAAACAAAATTTGGGTTAACACCAGTAGATGTATCAGATATTTTAAATTCTGATGAACTAAAATCCTTTACCAATGTAAAAATTTGTGGTTTTATGGGCATGGCTACTTTTACTAAAAATGAGGCTATTATAAATGAAGAATTTTCTGAATTAAAAACATTATACAATCATCACAAAAAACAACACCCAGATTTCACAACACTATCAATGGGAATGAGTGGAGATTATAAATTAGCTATTAAAAACGGAAGTACCATGATTAGAGTTGGTAGTTCTATTTTTGGTTCCAGAAATTACATAACATAAGATTTGTACGCAATTTTAGACATAGAAACCACTGGGGGTAAATTTAATGAAGAAGGTATTACAGAAATTGCTATTTATAAATTTGATGGACATTCAACTGTAGACCAGTTTATAAGCCTTATAAATCCTCAGAAACCAATTCAAGAATTTGTGGTAAAACTTACAGGGATCAACAACAAAATGTTGAGAAATGCACCTAAATTTTTTGAAGTTGCCAAACGCATTGTTGAAATCACAAAAGATGTAACCTTAGTAGCTCATAATGCTGAATTTGATGCTAGAATATTAAAAACAGAATTTGATAGATTGGGGTTTGATTACAAAAGAAATTCTATTTGTACAGTAGAATTGAGTAGAAAATTAATTCCTGATGAAAATTCATATAGTCTAGGTAAATTATGTAAATCTCTAGGGATACCTATGAGTGATCGGCATCGAGCTTCTGGAGATGCCTTAGCTACTGTTCAATTGTTTAAATTACTATTAGATAAAGACAACAATAAAGAAATTATACAAAACTCTATTAAATACTTTGATAATAGAGATGTAAAAGATAAAATGAATGCCATTTTAGATGACATCCCTGATAAAATGGGTATCTATTATATACACAACGCAGATGGTAAGCTTATTTTTATTGGAAGAGGACACAACCTAAAATCTGAGATTACTAAACTTTTTCTAAAGCAAAGCAAACGTGCTATTAAAATTCAAGAAAGAGTAGATAAAGTCACTTACCAATTTAGTGGAAATGAATTGTTCAATAGATTAAAATACCATTTAGAATTGGAAACGCTTAAGCCAAAATACAATTTCAGAAAAAAGAAAAAATTAACACCTCAACAATTTTCTCACTCAGACTTTATAATTCAACTGAAAGGACGAGAAATAGAGGAGAATGCAATTATTTTAATTGAAAATAATGAGGTTTTTGGTTTTGGATACACAAATTTAGCTTTTCAAGAATCAAAAATATCAATTTTAAAATCTATACTAACTCCAATTGAACATAAAGAATTGGCAAAAACTATTATTAAAAATTATTTAAAAAATAATAGTGTGAATAAAATCATAAGATTTTAATTTTTAACTTTAAAAAAATCTAACTGGTTCATAAAATTATCACTTTCTTTATTTTTCGTGTATCAGTATAAATTATAGTATATTGTCAATAAATATGTATAACCTTGATGAACTTATCAAAAAACAAACCGTCTTTAAAACACAGACTTCATGAAATTATTTATGAAGCAGACACAAGAGCTGGTAAACTATTTGATGTTATTTTATTAATTACAATTCTGGCAAGTATTCTCTTTGTAATGCTTGAAAGTGTTCAAAGTATTGATAAAAAATACGGTCCTTTTTTGGATGTTGCAGAATGGGTAATCACTATATTATTTTCTTTAGAATATATATTGAGAGTTATTACCGTTAAAAAACCTTGGAAATATATTTTTAGTTTTTATGGTATTATAGATTTACTATCTACCCTACCGAAATATGTTTCTTTAATACTAATAGATAGTCACAATCTGGCTGTATTAAGAGCCTTACGATTGTTACGGATATTTAGAATATTAAAGATAACTCGCTATATTGGAGCATCAAATAGATTGTTGTTAGCGCTTAGATCTAGCAGGGCAAAAATTTCAGTTTTTTTATTATTTGTATTAATTCTTTGCATTATTTTAGGAACTATTATGTATATGATTGAAGGAGCTGAAAATGGGTTTACAAGTATTCCAAGGAGTGTGTATTGGGCTATTGTAACACTTACTACAGTTGGGTATGGAGATATTGCTCCAATAACTGCTCTTGGCCAGTTAATAGCCAGTGCAATTATGATACTGGGATACGCTATCATTGCTATACCTACCGGAATTATTGGTTCACAAATGATGAATACTAACATTCATACCAACACACAGAGTTGCCCTAATTGCATGAGAGATTCTCACCAAGATGATGCCATATTTTGTTATCATTGTGGTGATAAATTAAATGAATAATGGGTAGCTCAAAAAAGACACTAATTACTATAGTAGGCCCTACTGCTATTGGTAAAACCTCCTTAAGTATTTTAATTGCGTCTTATTTTAATACTGAAATAATATCCTGCGACTCTAGACAATTTTACAAGGAAATGACAATTGGAACAGCAGTACCTGAAAAAGAGGAGCTAGCTGCAGTACCCCATCATTTTATTCAAAATAGAAGTGTTTTTGAAGATTATAATGTAGGAGCCTTTGAAAGAGATGCACTAAACGTTTTAGATACATTGTTTAAAAAACACAATACTGTTGTGATGGTTGGTGGAAGTGGATTGTATGTAAAAGCAGTTCTAGAAGGTTTAGATGATTTTCCAAAAATTGATCCCTCAATCAGATTAGAGTTAAAGCATGTATTAGAAACTGAGGGGATTCTTCCTTTACAAGATCAACTTAAAAAATTAGATGTAATTACTTACAATACCATAGATATAGAGAACCCTCAGCGCGTTATAAGGGCCCTAGAAATATGTATTGGTACAAATCTACCCTATTCTAGTTATACAGGTAAGTTAAAAAAGAAAAGAAAATTTAACGCTATTACAATAGGTTTAAGTGGTGAGCGTGAAAAGATTTATGAAAGAATAAATTATAGGGTAGATCTAATGATAGAAAAAGGGTTGCTAGATGAGGTCCTAAAGTTATATCCTAATAAAGAGCTAAATGCTCTTCAAACCGTTGGTTATAAAGAGCTTTTCTCTTTTTTTGAGAAAAAAATAACCAAAGAGGGTGCCATAAAAGAAATAAAAAAAAATACCAGAAGATTTGCTAAAAGACAACTAACCTGGTTCAAAAAAGATCCAAACACACATTGGTTTGATTTTGAAACAGATTTTAACAACATTATAATAAAAATAGAAAATCTATTGAAGTAATATTAAGCTGTAATATCCTTTCAAAATTGAATCCCTTTTTTATCTTTGCCTAAATTTTATAAAAATGAAAATAAAAATAATAGTAATAGTTATATCTTTTGTGAGCTTTTTTGCAAACGGACAATCCAAAGTTGGTACCATAAACTCTGAATTTATTGTGGGGTTAATGCCAGAAGCTAAAGAAGTTTTAAAGAAATTAAATCTTTATGCTTCAAAATTAGACTCATCATATCAAGACAAATTAACAGATTATAATGCTAAAGTTGCTGCCTTTCAGAAACTTGATCCTAACTTATCAGATAGTTTCAAAAAGATTAAGATTGATGAAATCAATGCACTAGAACAAGATTTACAAAAAAGTCAACAAAATGCAAACAGTTTAATAGGTCTTAGAAGAGATCAATTAATGAATCCATTGTATCAAATTCTTGGAAAAGCCATTACAGAAATAGCAAAAGCTGAAGGATACTCTCAGGTACTCACCTCTTCTGGTAATGAATTTGCTTATATAGATGAAGCATTTGATATCACTCAAAAAGTGATGGATAAATTAGGATTAAAAATGCCTCCTCCAGCAAAATAATAACAATAAATTTAATCACAAAAAAAAGAGAAGCTTATAGCTTCTCTTTTTTTTTAACTCATATAAAATTTATCTTCGACTATAATTTGGAGCTTCTTTAGTAATGGCTACATCATGGGGGTGACTCTCATTAATACCAGAAGTAGTTATTCTAACAAACTTTCCTGAATTTTTTAAAGTTTCAATGTCTTTAGACCCACAATATCCCATTCCTGCTTTTAAACCTCCTATAAACTGGTGAATGCTTTCATCTAGATTACCTTTGTAAGGTACTCTACCAACTATTCCTTCTGGAACTAATTTTTTGATATCATCTTCTACATCTTGAAAATATCTATCCTTAGAACCTTGTTTCATGGCTTCTACAGACCCCATTCCTCGGTAAGATTTAAATTTTCTACCCTCGTAGATAATAGTTTCACCGGGAGATTCTTTTGTACCTGCCAAAAGAGAACCTAACATCACACAATCTGCTCCTGCTGCAATTGCTTTTGGAATATCTCCAGTATAGCGAATTCCCCCATCTGCAATCACAGGGACACCTGAATCTTTAATTGCTTCAGCAACCTCTAACACAGCAGAAAATTGAGGAAAACCAACTCCTGCCACAACTCTTGTTGTACAAATAGAACCAGGACCAATTCCCACTTTTACAGCATCAGCACCAGCATTAACCAAATAAGTAGCAGCTTCTGCAGTAGCAATATTGCCAACAACCACATCTAGAGCTGGAAAAGCTTTTTTAACAGCTTTTAAAACTGTTACAACTCCTTTTGTATGTCCGTGTGCAGTATCAATAATTACGGCATCTACTCCTGAGTTTACTAGAGCATTTGCTCTCTCTACAGCATCTCCTGTAACTCCTAGGGCAGCTGCAACTCGTAATCTTCCATAACTATCTTTATTTGCTATTGGTTTTTGAGTAACTTTTGTAATATCTCTAAAAGTTATTAATCCACGTAATTTATATCCGTCATCTACAATTAAAAGCTTTTCAATTTTATTGAGTTGCAAAATAGATTCTGCATCTTTTAATGAAGTACCTACAGGTGCGGTAATTAAATTTTTCTCAGTCATTACCTCTACAATAGCCCTATCATTATTATGTTCAAAGCGTAAATCTCTATTGGTAACAATACCTCTTAAAACCCCGTCCTTATCAACAACAGGAATACCTCCAATTTTATGCTCTCTCATGGCATTATTAGCATCTGCTACCACAGCTGTTAGCGGGAGCGTTACAGGATCTATGATCATTCCACTTTCAGCTCTTTTTACTTTTCTTACCTCTTGAGCTTGATTTTCTATAGACATATTTTTATGCAATACTCCTATTCCACCTTCTCTAGCCATAGCAATAGCCATTGAAGATTCTGTTACTGTATCCATAGCGGCAGATACAATAGGAACATTTATAGTAATATTTCTAGTAAATTTTGTTTGAATATTAACTTCTCTTGGAAGAACATCAGAATAAGCAGGGACTAAAAGAACATCATCATATGTTAAACCTTCTCCTAGTATTTTGGAATTGTGAGCAATCATAGTGCAATTAACTTAAAATTAATTGCAAACAAATTTACAACATATTTATGGATATGTAGTGATAATAAATAATTACAAGAATGATTATGTAATTTTATCATACTTACTAAGCCAAGAGTATTCGCTGAAATTTTTTCCAGATGATGCCCCAACAATAAATAACATCCCTAGCACACCTTTAACATAAAATAGAAATAACATAAATAGGTGACCGAAATGAGTATTTCCACCATAAATAATGTTTTTTGTTAAAATTGTAAGAAGAAAACTAATAGCAAAAATTGAAATACCTAAATTTTCAACATTTTTAACCCCCCAATATTTTAGTCTTCTCAAGGGGTGTAAATCTGTCCCCCATTTGTGAATCAAATAATAATAATCATTACCCATAGGAGCAAATAGTAAAGGATCATCTGCTTTATCTAAGCGAAACAATTTTGAAGGTGCTATAATTTTAAAACCATCTAATACAGTATTGTGCTTTTTTTCTAAAGTATTTATCTTATCGACAACCTCTTCGGGGTAAGTTCCCTTAAAATATTTTGTATCTAAAAAACGAAGACGATAATTAACACATATTTTTTCAATGTGACTAATGTGAAAAATTGCATTTGTATCTAAAATATCAAAACTAAACTTATTAATATTCCTGTTTATGGGTGAAAGTGAAAGCCTTTTTAGAACATTATTATCTGAAGAAATCTCATTGATAATTGAATTAACCCATTTAGTAATATCAAAAGATTTATCGTCTTTGCTTCTCTGTTTAATTAGAGTTTTGTGTATATCTATGGGTTTTAACATAACTGATTTTTTACTATTACAAAGTTAAATAAAGTCTTTAATTTAAAAATTATTTAATTTTAACAATTCTCTTATTCATAATCATTCTATATAATTTATTGACAATCAAATGCCTATGATTTTTATTTTTATTTATTCTAAATAAATTTTGTATAACACAATTTCTGTTGTATTTTTGCTTGAAATTATTAAAATTATATTTAATTAATCTAAATAAAAATAATGAAAAGAATTGTCATATTTACAATTTGTATAATAAGTAATCAAATAATTTCTCAAACAAAGTTAAAAAAAACTGATAATAAAATTGATTCAATTCAGAAATTAGATGAAGTAATAATTAATTCAAATTTAATATTTGGAAATAAATTTGTAGCGAGTAACAGAACAGGGTCTGCATATTATATCTCTCCTAAAGAATTAAAAAAATTCAGTTTTACTGATATAAATAGAGCATTAAGATCTGTTCCAGGTGTAAATATATATGAAGAAGATGGTTTTGGTTTAAGACCAAATATAAGTCTAAGAGGAACGTCTCCAGAAAGAAGTTCTAAAATAACTATGATGGAAGATGGTGTGTTAATTGCTCCTGCTCCCTATAGTGCTTCATCTGCGTATTATTTTCCAACAATAGCTAGGATGGAAGCTGTAGAAGTTTTAAAAGGTAGTAGTCAAATCCAATTTGGTCCTTTTACTACTGGTGGTGCTATTAATATGATTTCTAATCAAATTCCAGAATCTTTTAGTGGTAGAATAAGAAGTAGTTATGGTAGTTTTAATTCTTCTCAATTTCATGCAATTATTGGTGATAACATGAATAATTATGGATATTCTTTAGAATATTTGAATTATGGTTCAGATGGTTTTAAGAAATTATCCAATGATCAAAATACTGGTTTTAATAAAAACGATATTGTGTTAAAATTTAAAGTAAACTTATTTCCTAAGTTAGTAGTTAAACATGCTTTAGATATTAAATTACAATATTCTGATGAGGAATCTAACGAAACATATTTAGGATTAACCGATGATGATTTTAATATGAATCCATTCAACAGATATGATGGGTCTGCTGTAGATTTAATGAAAAATATTCATAAACAAATTGTTCTTACTCATACTGTAGATTTTACAAAAAACTTTAGAATAACAACGAATGCTTATCATAATTATTTTAGAAGAAATTGGTACAAAGCAGATTATATCACATTTGATGGGGATAGACAATCTATTGGTAATGTTTTTGGAAACCAAAATAATTTCATCAATCATCTTTCTTTTGCAAAAGGTGAAATTAATTCAGATGGCGATGATTTCATGAATGTAAGAGCCAATAATAGGGTGTATAATTCGAAGGGAATTCAAACAAAATTTGACTACCATTGGTATGATAATGATGTTTTTCATGATATTGAGATTGGTTTACGATACCATTATGATGATGAAGATCGCTTTCAATGGATAGATGATTATAGTATAAATAATGGAGTATTAAGTTTATCAAATGCAGGAATACCTGGGTCAAACGCCAATCGAATTAGTAGTGCCAAAGCATTTGCAGCTTCAGCAACTTATAGATTAAAATATAAAGCTTGGACTTTTACTCCTGGAATTCGCTATGAAAATATTTCTTTACAAAGAGAAAACTTTGGAGGGAGTGATCCTTCAAGAACTGGAGATAATTTATCTACTAGAGAAAATAACGTAGATGTATTTATTCCAGGTATTGGAACAAATTATAAATTCAATAATAATTTTTCAATTTTTGGAGGGATACACAAAGGGTTTTCACCTCCAGGCAATCAGGAAGGTCAAAAACCTGAAGAAAGTATCAATTATGAGCTTGGAAGTAGATTTGGTGTAGGAAAATTAAGAGGAGAAGCTGTCTTCTTTTTTAATGACTATAGTAACTTATTAGGTAGTGATTTAGCTGCTACTGGTGGTACAGGCTCATTAGATCAATTTAATGCTGGAGAAGTAAATGTTAACGGTCTTGAATTTCTTTTAAATTACGATTTACTTGATCAAGAATCAACTATTAAAATTCCTTTTACTTTTGGATATACTTTTACAAATACTGAGTTTAAAAATAGTTTTGGAAGCGATGAAGATCTATGGGGAGAAGTTATAAGTGGTGACGAATTACCCTATTTATCTAAACATCAATTTAATATTGGAATATCTTTAGAACATGAAAAATATGAGTTCAATTTTAATGGACGTTTTAATGGGAAATTTAGAACTCAAGCAGGAAAAGGATCTATTCCAGAGGATGAATTAGTAAATTCAAATTTTGTGATTGACTTTTCTGGAAAGTATTTTATTACTGAAAACCTCTCAACTACTGTTAACATCATTAATTTATTAGATAATGTTTATGCGGCATCAAGAGTTCCAGCAGGACTTCGACCTGGTCATCCATTTGGTGCATATCTAGGAATTCAATTTAAATTCTAAATTTTCATTTTTTTAACCTAAGGAAGAGGGGTTCATATACCTCTCTTTTTTTTTAAATTTTTCAGATACAATATCATTGCTCTTCTGATATCTGAGGAAATCTCAATTGAGTTAGGATGGTACACAGAAAGCACCTCAGGATGTTCAGATGTTAAAAAAGGGATATCAAATCCCTTCATTAGATAATCACTAATAGCAATTGTGTAGGTTTTTGATGGATTAATAATTCTGTTGTTTATATAAAATAAGTTGTTATTCATTTCAATAGAACTACGTTGTAAATAAGCCCCTGAACCAGCGGCATTATTACCATACTCTAAAACTTTATTCAATAAACTTCCTTTCATTTTTACTTTTAAAACTGGACCTCCAAATGGTAATACTCTAAAAGCATCTACACTATTAATATCACCAATAAGTTGGTCATCAATTCGAATAGAACCACCATTTACAATAGAACAGTCAACTTCATTATCATAAGAATACGCCATAGATGATGCTATTATTTCACCTAGATTGGTTTGTATAGATCTTATTGGGATATCTCTACCATCCAATGGAATGTTTGAAGTATAAATAATATCATAGGGATTCTCAACAATCTTTGATATTTGAGAATTCATGACCTCCATCCATTTATCAACTACTAACTTTACTTTTTTATCATCTACAATACTTGTATCTATAGTTTTTAATAAAGACGAAATAGAAGTTTCTTTGGTCTTTTTATTAAAGTTTATAGTATGAATATAAGCGGTTTTTGCATTCGCATCTGCTTTGGTTATCTTTACATCACCTATCATTTCATTTTTATGATCATGTTCATGACCTCCCATAATCAAAGGAATATTAGGTAATAATCTAGCAATTTTTCTATCATGTTCTATCTTAACGTGCGTAAGCCCGATAACAACATCTACTATATCTTTAATAGAATTATACTCTTTTTGAATAGAACTAAACATGTCTTTATATAACACATAGTCTTTTGGGTTAGATGGAATGCAAACACTAATAAAACCTATTTTAACCTTCGTTCCATCATTATCTGAAATCTCTTTGATAAATGATCCTTTAATACTTCTGCTTAAACCCTTAATCTCCTGATAAAATGGTTTGATAGTATCTAGTATCTTATTAAATACATTAGCTGAAATCCATGAAAATTTACTTTCATTAATTCTTTTCTGTAAATCTTTTTTTGGTAAATCAAATTCATGATTTCCAAAAGCAACTAGATCAAAATTCATAGCATTCATCACCTCGATCATTTGTTTACCACGAATTTTCTCACCATTTAGCTTCATTCCTCCTAACAATGATGGATTTAGAAAATCACCAGCCATCACAAGCATTGTATTCTCATTTTCTTTTAATAATTCTTTATGAATTGTTTCTACCCTTGCCATTCCGCCAAAATTTCCTCCTTGTATAGAAGATATTTCATAAACATCGTTAAGCTGTAATACAGTAAAAGATATTTTATTATCGTCTACAGTACATGATCCCAAAAATAGTGAGAGTAATAATGTGAATATTTTTAAACTTTTCATTAAAATAGTATCGTTAAATTAAAATATTTTTAATGCCTGATTATAAGCACTTTCAAAACTCATTGGCTTAATTCCTGTATTAACTTTTTGAGAAGTAAAATAGGAAATAAGTTTCTCTGTGGGCATATTACCCGTTAACTCATCTTTTGCCATAGGACAACCTCCATAACCTTTTATAGCACCATCAAAACGATTACACCCTGCCTTAAAAGCAGCATCAACTTTCTCATGCCAAGAGTCTAGTGTGGTATGTAAATGAGCTCCAAATTCAATTTTTGGATAGTTAGCAATTAAGTTTGAAAATAAATAAGTAATCACATCTGGGGTAGAACTTCCAATGGTATCTGATAACGATATAATGTTAACACCCATATCTGATAGTTTTTCTGTCCAATTAGCTACTATATTAACATTCCAGGGATCTCCATAGGGATTACCAAATCCCATAGATAAGTAAGCGACAACTTCTTTATTTTTTTTTGAAGCTATTGATAAAATCTCTTCAAGTTCTTTAATGGATTGATGAATTGTTTTGTGAGTATTACGCATTTGAAAATTCTCGGAAATTGAAAATGGATATCCCAAATAAGTAATTTCTTCAAATTGACTAGCATCATTGGCCCCTCTTACATTGGCAATAATTGCTAATAATTTACTTGGAGTTTGTGAAAGATCTAGTTTTGATAAAACAGCAGCAGTATCTCGCATCTGAGGAATTGCTTTGGGCGAGACGAAACTTCCAAAATCTATAGTATCAAAACCAACATTTAGCAATGAGTTAATATATGTAGCTTTGGCATCAGTAGAAATAAAATGACTTTTAATACCTTGCATGGCATCTCTTGGACATTCTATAATTTTTACTTTATTCATCATATCAAAGATACAATTTAAAGCATTCAATCTAAACCAAAATAAAGATAGCAATGCCTACAAATACAAAAATTTGAAGCCATTTTAACCAAATTCCAATATTTTTATTTTTTTTAATTTTATCAGAAATAGTTCCTCCAAGTATTGCTATTATTGAAAAAACAATAAATGAAACCAATATAAATAAAGCTCCCAAAATAAAGAATTGAAGACTTAGTGGTAATGTTTCAGTAAATAAAAATCCTGGGAATAATGCTAGAAAAAAAATAGTAACCTTAGGATTTAGTACATTCATAATAAATCCTATTTTAAATAATTGAAAAGAAGACTTTTTTTCTATTTTGTCAGCGCTAAAAGAAATCTCAGAACTGCTGTTGTATACTTTATGTGCTAAAAATAACAGATATAAAGCACCAAATAGTTTAATCGCAAAAAAAAGATTACTATTATTTTTTATAATCGCAGAGATTCCTACTGCTAAGAATATTGTATGAATAATACAACCTGTCATTAATCCTAAAATGGTTGCTAGCCCATATTTCTTTCCATAAATAACACTCTGCATTAACACAAAAACGTTGTCAGGACCAGGAGAAATTGCCAATAGGGTAACAGCAATTACAAAAGATATTAATATCTCCATTTTGGGTTTATCATTAATTAGTTAATAAAGCCTTATTAATCTTTTTAATTAAACCTGGTCCTTCATAAATAAAACCAGTGTATATCTGCACTAAATCTGCACCTGCATCAATTTTATCAAGTGCATCTTGTGCAGAGTGTATTCCCCCTACTCCAATAATCGGGAAAGCTTTATTAGAATTCTGAGCTAAATACCTAATTACTTTAGTGCTTAATTCTTTGATGGGTTGACCACTTAACCCACCATTACCAATTTCTTTCAAAAGACGATCTGAAGCTTTTAAATTATTTCTAGTAATTGAGGTGTTAGAGGCTATGACCCCATCAATATTTGTTTCTGCTACCAATTCAATGATTTCATCAAGTTGATTAGTATTTAAATCAGGTGCAATTTTTAATAAAATTGGTTTTTGAATAATTTCTTGATTATTTAGTTTTTGAATAGCTGAAATTAATTCTATCAAATAGGATTTGTCGTTTAATTTTGCATGACTCCCTACATTAGGACAACTTACATTTAAAACAAAATAATCTACAAAAGGATGAAGACCTTTAAAACATAATTCATAATCTTTTGTGTAGTGTTCTGAGCTCGTTTGAGTATTTTTTCCAATATTTCCTCCTATAATAAGTTTTCCTTTATTTTTCTTTAGTTGTTGGATTACAATCTCTAAACCATCATTATTAAAACCCATTCTATTAATGATACCAGTATCATCTTTTAATCTAAATAGCCTTTTTTTAGGATTACCTTCTTGACCTAGAGGTGTTACTGTTCCAATTTCTATAAAACCAAAACCAAAATTTGCCAATTCATTAAATAATACAGCATTTTTATCAAAACCAGCTGCTAAACCCACCGGATTTTTAAATGTAATTCCAAAAAGTGTTCTCTCTAATCTTTTGTCCTCAATTTTATATATACTCCTAAATATTAGAGCCATTAAAGGAACTTTACATAAAAAACGAATCAATGAAAAAGTTATATAATGTATCTTCTCAGGATCAAATAAAAACAGAAATGGACGTATGAATAGTTTATACATATTTATTAAAAAAAGCTCCGTAAGGAGCTTATTATTATCTTAAAACAGCCTCTAAATTCTTTTCAAATGACTGTTGTAATTTTTGCATTATTTTATCTATTTGACGATCTTCTAATGTCTTGTTTTTATCTTGTAAAACAAAACTCACCGCATATGACTTCTTTCCCTCAGGAAGTTTTTCTCCTTGATAAACATCAAACAAATCTACGTCTATTAATAAATTTCGTTCCGATTGAAATGCCAAATCGTATATTTCTTTAAAAGTAACTTTTTTATCTAGCAAAAGTGCTAAATCTCTTTTAACTGAGGGGAATTTAGTTAAGTTAGAAACTTTTATTATTTTTTTACCAGAAATTGAAAGCATACTTGACCAATCAAAATCTGCGAATAAAACTTCTTGTTTAATCCCAAATTCTTTAAGTAATTGCTTGTTAACTACACCAAATTCTACCAGTTTCTTTTTCCCTAAACCAAATGCAATACCTTCAGAAAATACGTCAGATTTTATTGGGCCTGTTTTTAAATTTGAAATACCTAACCTTTCTAAAATAGACATTATGATTCCTTTTAAATAAAAGAAATCAGAATTTTGTGATGAACTAGTCCAAGTATCTTTAGTTCTTGCTCCTGAGATAAATAATGTGAGATGTTTATCTTCTTGATATCCGTGCTCATATTTATGATATGTTTTCCCAAATTCATATAATTTTAGTGAATTATTTTTTCTATTGAGATTATAGGATATAGATTCTAACCCACTAAATAGCAATGATTGTCTTAATACTTTTAAATCATTACTTAGAGGGTTTAAAATGCTTACGTTAAATTCTGTTTTTAAATTCTTGGAAAGAGAAATATAATCCTCCTTAGTTAAAGAATTTGCCATTGTCTCATTAAAACCTAATGAGCTAAGTTGGTTAGCAATAATATTTTCTAAGTAAATATCTTTATTATTGTTAAAAGATATAGAAGAATTTAACTTATGAGAAAATTTGATATTATTATACCCATAAACCCTCAGAATTTCCTCAATAATATCTGCTTCTCTTTGAACATCTACTCTATATGAGGGTATTGTTAGTCCTATACCTCCCTCTGTTTCACTACTTATCTTAATTTCTAAAGAAGCTAAAATATTTTTAATAGTTTCTTTATCTATCTCTTGACCTATTAATCTGAAAGCGTTTTCGTAGGAAAGAAAAACTTGGAAATCTTCCATTTTTTCAGGATAAAAATCCATCACATCTGAAGCTATTTTTCCATTGGAATATTCTTTTATTAAAATTGCAGCTCGTTTTAATGCGTATTTTGTGAAATTGATATCTATACCTCTCTCAAAACGAAATGAGGCATCAGTATTTAATGCATGTCTTTTTGCTGTTTTTCGAATAAAAACAGGATCGAAATAAGCACTTTCTAAAAATATAGAAGTAGTTTTTTCTGTTACCCCAGAATTAATTCCTCCAAAAACACCTGCAATACACAATGGATTTGATGCTGCATCACAAATCATAATATCTTCAGAATGTAATTCTCTCTCAACACCGTCTAAAGAGGTGAATTTTGTTCCAGATTCTAATGTTTTTACAAGAACTTTATTACCCTCTATTTTTTCTGCGTCGAATGCATGTAAAGGTTGTCCTAATTCATGTAAAACATAATTAGTAATATCTACTATATTATTTTTGGGTGTTATACCAATAGATTTTAAACGGTTTTGAATCCATTCAGGAGAATCTTTTACTTCAACATCTACAATTGATATACCACAGTAACGAGGAGCTAATTCTTTTTTACTTACTTCAACATCTATTCTCAGTCTTCTTTCATCTACCTGAAAATCACTAACAGATGGAGTAATAAGTTCTAAATTAATACCGTGTTGAATTAATCCAGCACGAAAATCTCTAGCAACTCCATAATGGCTCATTGCGTCTGCTCTGTTAGGAGTTAAACCTATTTCAAAAACTTGATCAACCTCTATGTTAAAAACATCAGCAGCCTTGGTACCTGATTTTAATTTATCATCAAGAATTAAAATTCCATCATGACTAGCTCCTAGCCCTAACTCATCTTCTGCACAAATCATTCCATGACTTTCCTCACCACGAATTTTTCCTTTCTTAATTTTAAAACCAGACCCTGAATCATCATATAACATAGTTCCAATTGTAGCAACAGGAACCTTTTGACCTACAGCTACGTTTGGAGCGCCACAAACGATTTGAACAGGATCTCCTGATCCTAAATCAACAGTTGTTAATTTTAAACGATCTGCATTGGGATGTTGAACACATGTCAATACTTCTCCTACAACAACTCCTTCAAGACTTCCTTTAATAGATTCAATAGTTTCAACTCCTTCAACTTCTAAACCAAGGTCAGTTAATAATTCACTTGTCTTGTTTACTTCCCAATCAGTTTGTAAGAATTGTTTTAACCAATTATATGATATTTTCATCTAATGTTTTAGATTTTGTTGCAAATTTAAAGAAATTAAAGTTTTTTAAAGAAGATTTTTAAGATTTTACAAAGAGTTAAATTTAATATTTTGTTAATGGAAATAATATTGTTAATTACAGGAATTATTAAAAACATAAAAAACAAATAACTATATTAAAGTTTAGAATAATGAAAACTTCTTTATTATAAAAATTACATTTATTGATGGCTAACGAATCTACCTATTGCGATTTCATAAAAAATTTAGATGAAAACAATGTACATAAAATTTATCACGACACTCAATATGGGTTTCCTTTAGACTCTGACAATGAACTGTTTGGTAGATTAATTTTAGAAATAAATCAAGCCGGTCTTTCATGGAATACCATTCTAAATAAAAAAGATAATATTAGAAAAGCATATTCAAACTTCTCAATTAAAGTAATTGCAAATTATGATGACAAAGCACGAATACGCTTATTAAATGATAAAGGAATTATTAGAAATAAACTTAAAGTAGATGCAGTTATTCACAATGCACAAATACTAATAGATATCCAAAAAAAATTCGGTTCTTTTAAATCTTGGCTTAATAATCATCATCCAAAAACCAAAGAAGAATGGGTTAAATTATTTAAAAAAACATTTAAATTTACAGGAGGAGAAATTACTAATGAATTTTTAATGAGTACTGGATACTTAAAAGGATCCCATAAAAAAAATTGTATCATATACAAACAAATTTTAAAGAAGAATCCCAAATGGAACACTAACTGATATTTGACCAAGCGCCTGTTGTTTTGGAAATTTCAGAATATGTGTTTTTAATCATGTTGTTTTTAACTTTTGAAAGATTTGGATCATCTTGTAAAATTTCTACAGCTGAATTTCTGGCCATATAAAGAATAGGAGTATCTTTTACTACATCTGCAATTTTTAAATTTAATACACCACTTTGTTGGGTTCCCATCATATTCCCAGGTCCACGTAATTTCAAATCTACCTCAGCTATTTTAAAACCGTCTGATGTTTCCACCATAGTTTTTAATCTTGTTTTTGCCTCAGTTGATAATTTAAAACTAGATAATAATACACAATAACTCTGATCTGCTCCACGACCTACTCTTCCTCTTAATTGATGTAATTGACTCAAGCCAAAACGTTCTGCACTTTCAATCACCATAATACTTGCATTTGGAACATTTACTCCTACCTCAATAACAGTAGTGGCAACCATAATTTGTGTTTCACCTTTCACAAAGCGTTGCATTTCATATTCCTTATCAGCAGCTTTCATCTTACCATGTACAATACTAATTTGGTATTTTGGAACAGGAAATTCTCTTGAAATACTCTCATATCCATCCATCAAATCTTTATAATCCATAGCTTGAGATTCTTGAATTAACGGATACACAACATATACCTGCCTTCCTTTTTCAATTTCTTGCTTCATAAATTTAAACACAGCCAATCTATTACTATCAAATCTATGAACTGTTTTTACTTCCTTCCTACCAGGGGGTAATTCATCAATTACAGAAATATCCAAATCTCCATAGACACTCATAGCAAGTGTTCTGGGGATAGGTGTAGCTGTCATTACCAAAATATGTGGGGGCAACTTATTCTTTAACCACATTTTAGACCGTTGTGCTACTCCAAACCTGTGTTGTTCATCTATAACGGCAATTCCTAAGTTGTGAAACTTTACTTTATCCTCTAACAATGCATGCGTTCCTATTAATATGTTTAGCTGGCCGTTTTCTAAATCTTCATGAATTTCTCTTCTTTGTTTTACTTTACTAGAACCCGTTAACAATGCTACAGATACCTCCATCTTTTGCAAAAGCACTTGAATTGCATTAAAGTGTTGGCTTGCTAAAATTTCTGTTGGAGCAATAATGGCTGCTTGAAACCCATTATCTATGGCCAACAACATAGCTAATAAAGCTACAATTGTTTTCCCAGAACCAACATCTCCTTGTAATAAACGATTCATATGAGCATTAGAAGCAACATCATTTCTAATTTCTTTAAGCACTACTTTTTGAGCGTTGGTTAGATTAAAGGGTAAATATTGATTATAAAATTCATTAAAAACAGTTCCAACTTTAGGAAAAATATATCCTTTAATTTTATTTTTTCTAATGATTTTTTTGCGAACAAGTTGTAATTGGATAAAAAAAAGTTCCTCAAACTTCAATCGATATTGAGCTCTTTCTAACATTTCGGGTGATGAAGGAAAATGAATATTTAATAAGGCCTCTTTTTTTCCAATAAGTGCATGATTAGAAATTAATTCAGTTGATAAACTTTCTTTAATTTGTTCATAAATTTGAAGTAAGATACTCTGTATATAACCTCTAAAAATTTTATTACTTAATCCACTATTTACCAACCTATCGGTTGAAGAGTAAACTGGCTGTAACTTTGTTTGTAATTTTTTTTTGTGATCTTCTAATAAGTCCATCTCGGGATGAACAATAGAAAAATTACCTTTAAAATGATTTAATTTACCATAAATAACATAGGGTGTGTTTATTTTAATTGAATCTTTCAACCACTTATGACCTTTAAACCAAACTAAATCCATAGTCCCTGTTTCGTCTTGAAATTTCCCTATTAAACGGCTACCTTTTTTTTGTTTAACGATTTTAAATGAGGTGATTTTTCCAATAATTTGAATGTCAGAATTATTATCAATAAGCTCATTTATTTTATAAAACTTGGTTCTGTCTATGTACCTGTAAGGAAAAAAATGAAGTAAGTCATTTATTTTTGTTATACCAAGTTCAGCAGAAATTAAACTTGCCCTTACGTTACTGACACCTTTAATGTAATAAATAGGGTTATTTAAATTCATAAATCAGACTATATAAGGCGAATTTAATCATATTAAATTAATTTTTTTTTAATTCTTTCTGTGATAAAGAATAATTAAAAAAGATAGACAAAAAAGAAAAACAATTAAGGTTTTTTACTCAAAGTCTATTGTTATCTTTGCTACAATAAATTTTTAATATTGAGGTTACATAGAAACTTAGTATATACCGTTATAGATAGTATCCGTGATATTTTTAATGAAGGTGTTTACGCAGACAAAGCTGTAGAAAAAGCATTAAAAAGAGATAAACGATGGGGAAGTCGTGATCGTAAATTTGTTGCAGAAACAATTTATGAAATTGTTCGATGGAAACGATTATATGCTGAAATAGCAAATGTTAAAGAGCCTTTTGATAGAAATAACTTATGGAGAATATTTTCTGTTTGGTGTGTATTAAAAGGTATAGCTTTGCCAGATTGGAATCAAATTGAACCGACGCCTACGAGAAGAATTAAAGGCAAGTTTGATGAATTATCTAGATTACGAAAATTTAGAGAATCTATTCCAGATTGGATAGATAACGTTGCTATATCTGAACTTGGAGAAGAATTATGGACTAAAGAGCTAGCTGCTCTCAATAAACAAGCAGAAGTAATTTTAAGAACAAACACATTAAACACTACAAAAAAAGAACTTCAAGAGATACTCCAAGATGAAAATATATTTACTGAATTCATTCCCAACCATGAGGATGCGTTGAGATTAATTGAAAGAGCAAATGTTTTTAGAACAAAAGCTTTTAAAAGTGGATATTTTGAGGTACAAGATGCTTCCTCACAATTGGTAGCAGAATATCTAGATGTAGAACCTGGAATGAAAGTTATTGACACCTGTGCAGGTGCTGGAGGAAAAACATTGCATTTGGCCTCTTTTATGAAAAATAAAGGACAAATTATTGCCATGGATATTTATGAAAGTAAATTAAAAAAACTTAAAGTAAGGGCAAGAAGAAATAAGGTTCATAATATAGATACAAGGATTATAGACTCTACAAAACCTATTAAAAAATTACATGGTAAGGCAGACAGAGTTTTAATAGATGCCCCTTGTTCAGGATTAGGTGTTTTAAGAAGAAATCCTGATTCTAAATGGAAACTGCAACCCGAATTTCTCGAAAATATAAAAAAAGTACAACAAGAAATTTTACAACAATATTCTAAGATGGTAAAACAAGGTGGTAAATTAGTTTATGCTACATGTTCTGTTCTTCCATCCGAAAACCAGAATCAAATAGCTGAATTTTTAGCTTCAGATGCAGGAAAAGATTTTGAATTAGTTAAAGACAATAAAGTATTGGCTCATGTTTCTGGTTTTGATGGGTTTTATATGGCTCAGTTAGAGCGAAAATAATAAGCATCACATGCTCAACATCTTGATAATAAGATGTGAAAAGTGAAAAAAATTGTATTGAAAAAGTTTTGTTTTAAGAAGTACTCAAGAAATTGAGTAATTATTAATTTTTATAAAAAATAATGAAAAAACAATTACTTTTTTTACTCTTCAGCTTGTATTCAATATTTATTCTAGCACAGGAAAGCTATTACAATGATGTAGATTTAAATCTTACTGGAATAAGTTTAAAAGAAGCTTTAGCAACCAAAATTATTACAACCCATACAAACAATTTATCATATACTCCAGGTATATGGAATGCTGTGATGATTACCGATATGAACCCGCTAGACAACAATGAAGTATTACTCATATATGGATTTGAAGACGGATCTGACTCAGATAGCACAAATGATCGAGAAAGAAATATTAATGATAATTGTACTTCAAATAGTTGTGTTGGTTTATGGAATAGAGAGCATGTATATCCTACCTCTTTAGCAACTCCAGATTTAGATCAAGACGGAACAAATGGCCCTCCCTATGCAGATGCTCATAATTTAAGGCCTTGTGACTCACAAAGAAATTCTTCAAGAGGAAATAAAAAATTTATTTCAGGGTCTGGAAATTCAGGACCAACTGGATCGGGGTGGTATCCTGGTGATGAATGGAAAGGTGATGTTGCGAGAATTATCATGTATATGTATTTGAGATATGATGACAGAACTTTACCATCAAATGTTGGAATTGGAAGTAATTCAGATACTCCAGATGATATGATTGATTTATTTTTACAATGGAATGCTGATGACCCAGTTTCAGATATTGAAAAACAACGTAATCCATACCATGAAAATACTTCTAATTCTGATGCACAAGGAAATAGAAATCCATTTATAGATAACCCTAGATTAGCAACAAGAATATGGGGTGGGCCTGAAGCTGAAGACATTTGGGGTATTTATTCTAATACAGATACTGAAGCACCATCTATACCCTCAGGATTACTAGCTACAAATATTACAACGAACTCAATTGAACTCTCATGGGATGCTTCTACAGACAATATTGGTGTAAGTAGTTATGATGTTTATATTGATGGAAATTTAGAAGCCTCAACCTCAAATACAAACTATACAGCTACTGAATTATCCTCAAATATTACATATGATTTTACTGTATCAGCCAGAGACATTGCAGAAAATATATCTGCACAAAGTTCACCATTATCAGTAACAACACAGGAAGATATTGAAGCTCCTTCTGTTCCTACAAACATTGTTATTAGTGATGAAACTGATGTCTCTTTCAAAATTACCTGGGATCCATCTACAGACAACACTGAAGTTATTCATTATAATATCTATTTAGATGATATTTTCTATGATATGATTAATGTTAGCACCTATATTGTTAATGGTTTAACAGCCTCTACAACGTATATTGTAACACTTGAAGCAGTAGATGAGGTTAATAATACGTCAGCACAAAGCACTCCTGTAAATGCAACAACAACTGATGGCAATTCAAATACGACCATGGAGCTTTTAATTTCAGAATATGTGGAGGGTAGTAGTAATAATAAAGCAATTGAAATTGCGAATTTATTGACATCACCAGTTGAAGTTGAGGGGTATAACCTTAGAAGAGATAGCAATGGGAGTGGTGAATGGTCAGAGAGATTTGATTTAACTGGCACTATTGATGTTGGAGATGTTATGGTCATTATTAATGGAAATGCAGATGCTCAAATCCTTATAAATGAAGCAGATATTATAGTTGCAAATAACCAAAGTACTAATTATGGAGAACCTTTAAATTTTAATGGTAATGACCCCGTAGGCCTATTTAAAGATGATGTCCTTATTGATATTGTTGGTGTATTTGGAGGTGGTAGTTCAAATTTTGCAAAAGATGTTACCCTAAGAAGAAAGTCAACTATAGTTGAGCCAAATACAAATTTCAATCTTGACAATGAATGGGAAATTTTCCCTTTAAATACTTTTGATGATATCGGTGGAACTCATCTTACTTTAAGTACAGAAGAATATCTTTGGAAACAAGTATCTATATACCCTAACCCAACTTTAAACGGTTTTTTAAATATTAAATTTAATAAGGATGCAAAGGTAGAAGTATTTAGTATATTTGGAAAAAAATTGATTCAAACAAAAATTAATCATCTAGATTCTTCAATAGATATTTCATCATTATCTAAAGGCATCTATTTTATTAAAATATCACACAAAGAATTGTCTTTATCAACAAAAATTATCAAAATTTGATGACAAAAAAAATACTTGCATTTATTTTAATCGCATTAGGTATAAATTCTTATGCCCAGATACCACCAGGCTATTATAATTCTGCCACCGGAAATGGATACACGTTAAAAACACAGTTAAAATTAATCATATCTAACGGTCATGAAGATCAAGGATATGATACTTTGTATGATGCCTATGTTAATACTGACAATGACTCATTCTATGAAAATGATAATACTGTTTTAGATATGTATTCAGAAAATCCCTCTGGTGTTGATTCCTATAATTATAATCATAACGATAGAACTTGTGGAAATTATAATTCCGAAAATGATTGTTATAATCGTGAGCATATTTTTCCTCAAGGTTTTTTCAATGAGCAACTTCCCATGAGGACAGACATTCATCATGTTGTACCCACTGATGGTTATGTAAATAACAGGAGAGCTAACTATCCCTTTGGTGAAGTTACTAATGACACTTGGATGTCAAATAATGGTTCAAAAGTTGGTCAAAATACTTTCGGATCCTACTCTGGAGTTGTTTTTGAACCCATAGATGAATTTAAAGGAGATATTGCAAGAATGTTATTATATTTTGCAGTAAGATATGAAGATGAAGTAACAGACAGTTCCTGGGATGATCATACAACAACTAATAATCCATTAAATGGAACTAATGATCAAGTATATGAAATATGGTATTTGCAATTACTTTATAAATGGCATCTTGAAGATCCTGTGAGCGAACGTGAAATTAAAAGAAATAATGAAGCTTATAACTTTCAAGGAAACAGAAATCCTTTTATAGATTACCCAGAATATGTAGATTCAATTTGGAGTTCAGTCCTCTCAAATTCAGATTACCAATTAAGCAATCAAACATCTATATACCCTAACCCAGCTGTTGGTAACTATATTCAAATTATTAATAAAGAAAAAGTAACCGTTAAAGTATTCTCAATTTTAGGAAAAGAGCTACTTAAAAAAACTATATATCCTGAGAATAATGCACTTGATATTTCTACTATCAATAAAGGGATTTACATAGTTAAAATATCTAATAATTACAATACTATAACCAGAAAGCTTATTAAAAAATAATTGTAAAGTAATTAATACTAATAAAAGATGTTTAATCTATGTTCTTACAGTTTTACAAACTTCTTTTTATACACTTTAGAAGATTCAACATCTTTAATTAACAGAAGATAAATTCCTTTAGTTAAGTTTTCTAAATTTAAACTCTCATTTCCAAGAATCTTATTTTTAGACACAATTTCACCCTTTACATCATAAATTAGGACCCTATAATTTCCGGTTTCTAATTGGATATTCATATCAGTATCAACTGGATTGGGAAAGATTGTAATTGACTTTTCAAAACTATTTTCATTAGTAGACAATTGATTACCTATTATAGTAATATTTCCCTCATCATCAAAAGGATCAGACCATTTTTCATTAGTATAAATATCTGAACCCGTTAATGTTCTCAAGAAAGCCTCTAGTGCATTTTTTTGATTGTTGGTTAAGTTTAATTGCTGGGTTTGATTTCCAGGTCTTTGTAATCTATTATCCAAATTAGAGTTGTCAGGATTATTAGGAATATTATCATAATGTTCAATAACCCCTAGTAAAGAAGTCATACTTCCATCATGCATCATTGGCCCATTTAAACTTCCGTTTGGATTAACTATATCTCTTAAAGATGGAGATCTAGTATTATTTATATCTATTTCAGATGTATTACCAATAACTCCAATCACTCCATTATTTAATGTATTGGGGTCTATATCAAACTCAGGAGGTGCATGACATCCAGCGCACCCAGCTCCTCCATTAGGTGGGGGATTTAAAAATAATTGTTTTCCTAAATTTTCTTGGGGAGTATAATTTGGAAAAGGAGCATTTAAGTTTGGAGATTGCTCAAAACCTTCATCAAATTTAGAATCGAAAGATTGAATACTTCTTACAAACTGAGCCAAAGCTCTTTGAATTTTATCTTCATTAATAGTAGAATTCCCATAAGCAAACTCAAACAATATTTGATAATAATTTATTGCCGAAAGCTTTGTTATTAAATCATTGAAATCTGGGTCCCCATTGGTTCCACTAAAGCCCATTTCTATATGATCTTGAATGGGTTGAGTAACTTGATTTTCTAAACTAGTAGCTCTTTCATCCCAAAAAAAATTTTCTTCATTTGAAAATCGACTATTAACCAATCGCATGGAGTGTCTTCCGGTATTGCCTCCGTTTAATCCTACACTTGAGGTTAAGGGATCGCTAAAAGCAAAAGCTTGCTGATGACAACTAGCACAAGCTATTGTATTATTTTCAGATAGATTTTTATCATAAAATAAAACTCTTCCCAAAGTAGTTATTTGGTTATTAATCTGATTGGACTCTGGTGTATTATCTTTGGTTATATAAGAGGGGGTATCTTGGTTCTCATAATTAAATAACTCATCTAGATCTATGGTTCCGCTAATCAAAATAAAAAGAAGACCTAATAAACTTATTGCTTTTGAGATTTTTTTCATTATAATAATTTTTTACTAAGACTAAGATTTTTTCCAATAGTGTTTAAACTGGAGGCTCTATCATCGGCTAAAAAACATAATTTTAAATATATTCATTCAATATATTAATTTTTTGTTGATAAATGATTTATAACCTTTGAAAAAAGAGGTTTAGATTGTTAAACTTAAGAGTGAAAGTTTTTAAATTTGCTAGAATAATTTAACAAATCATATTCAGAATGATCAATTTCTTTGGAAACTCAAATAGCAAAATATTTGCTGTTCAAACAACAGAAGAATTAAGTAATGAAAATAAAGCAAAACTAACTTGGTTATTTTCATGCTCTGAGCTAGTTTCGAAGGAAACTAATAAACAAATAACATCTATAGATAACTTTTTTATTGGTCCAAGATCAGCAATGATAACTCCATGGAGTACTAATGCTGTTGAAATTACTCAAAATATGGGGATTAAAGGGATCACAAGAATAGAGGAATTCAATCAAGTTAATAAAGAATTTTCTGATTATGATGCTATGATATTTCAAAAATTTTCAGGTTTAGATCAAAAAATATTTACCATAGATATTAAACCAGAACCCATTTATTTGATTGACGATATAGCCTCCTTTAACAGTAAAGAAGGATTGGCTTTAAACGATGAAGAAATTACATATTTGGAGAGTGTTTCTAAAAAAATTAATAGAAAACTAACCGATTCTGAAGTTTTTGGATTTTCACAAGTTAATTCTGAACATTGTAGACATAAAATTTTTAATGGAACTTTTGTTATTGATGGTAAAGAAAAACCCACCTCTCTTTTCAAGATGATTAAAGAAACCTCTAAACAACACCCCAATGATATAGTTTCTGCTTACAAGGATAATGTGGCATTCATAAAAGGACCCTCTGTAGAACAATTTGCGCCAAAAAGAGCTGACATTCCAGACTATTACAAAACAGAAAAGTTTGATTCTGTAATTTCTTTAAAAGCAGAGACCCATAACTTCCCTACAACTGTAGAACCCTTTAATGGAGCTGCTACTGGATCTGGAGGTGAAATTAGAGATAGACTGGCAGGTGGAAAAGGTTCTTTACCTTTAGCTGGAACTGCAGTTTATATGACATCCTATTCACGTCTAACCAAAGATAGATTTTGGGAACAAAAAATGAAAGAACGTCCCTGGTTATATCAAACTCCTATGGATATTTTAATCAAAGCATCTAATGGAGCCTCTGATTTTGGAAATAAGTTTGGACAACCGCTCATAACTGGATCTGTTCTAACATTTGAACATGAAGAAAATTCATCCTCTAGTTCGTCAACTGCAAGAAAACTTGGGTTTGATAAAGTTATTATGCAAGCTGGAGGTATTGGGTACGGAAAAGCTAATCAAGCCATAAAAGACACTCCCAAAGAAGGTGACAAAATTGTTATTTTAGGTGGAGAAAATTATAGAATTGGAATGGGAGGAGCTGCGGTGTCGTCAGCAGATACCGGAGAATTCGCATCTGGAATTGAACTCAATGCTGTTCAAAGATCTAATCCTGAAATGCAAAAACGTGCCGCAAACGCAGTAAGAGGAATGATAGAGAGTGAAGAAAACTTCATAGTTTCAATTCATGATCATGGAGCTGGTGGTCATTTAAATTGTTTATCCGAATTAGTTGAGGATACAGGAGGTAAAATAAATTTAGATAAACTCCCTGTTGGTGACCCTACATTATCTGCTAAAGAAATAATTGGAAATGAATCACAAGAAAGAATGGGCTTGGTTATAGCAGAAAAACATTCAGACATGCTTCAGAAAATAGCTGATAGAGAACGTTCACCAATGTATAAAGTTGGAGATGTTACAGGCAATAATAGATTCACATTTACATCTAAAACTAATGGTGACACCCCAATGGATTTGGCATTAGAGGATATGTTTGGAAGCTCTCCAAAAACTATAATGACAGATAAAACTGTACAAAGAAATTATAAAAACCCTAGATATAAAACCAAAAATTTACACACTTATTTAGAACAAGTATTACAACTAGAGGCAGTAGCTTGTAAAGATTGGTTAACAAATAAAGTAGATAGATGTGTAGGTGGAAGAGTTGCCAAACAACAATGTGTAGGACCCCTTCAAATTCCGCTAAATAATGTTGGTGTAATGGCATTAGATTACAATGGAAAAGAAGGAGTAGCAACTTCTATTGGTCACTCCCCTATTGCTGCTTTAATAGACTCCAAAGCAGGGAGTAGAAATGCAATTACTGAGGCACTTACAAATATGATTTGGGCTCCATTAAAAGACAATTTAAAAAGCGTGTCTTTGTCAGCAAATTGGATGTGGCCATGTAAAAACGAAGGTGAGGATGCTAGACTTTATGAGGCTGTAGAAGCAATTTCAAACTTCTCAATTGAATTGGGCATTAACGTTCCTACTGGTAAAGATTCATTATCTATGAAACAAAAATATCCAAATGAGGAGGTTATATCACCAGGTACAGTAATTATATCTGCTGCAGGAAACTGTAATCAAATAAGCAAAGTAGTTGAACCAGTTCTGAAGCATAACAATACTCTTATTTATTATATCAATATATCTCAAGATACGTATAAATTAGGAGGAAGTTCATTTAATCAGGTTTTAAATACTATTGGTAATGAAGCTCCAGATGTAAAGAATGCAGCCTTTTTAAAAAATACATTTAACACCATTCAAAATCTAATCAAAGAAGATAAAATTCACTCAGGACATGACGTAGCCTCTGGAGGTTTAATTACAACTTTGCTTGAAATGTGTTTTGCAGATAATAATATTGGGGCTAATATAGACCTTACCTCATTATCTGAAAATGATTCTATCAAACTATTATTTTCAGAAAATGCTGGAATTGTATTTCAAGCTGATGCTCAAATAGAAAAGACCTTAACTAACAATAATATCGAATTCTTTACTATTGGTAGAGTTGTAAAAGAAGAAGTTGTAACAATCAAAAATCATAAAGATAATTTTTCTTTAAATGTTTCATCGCTAAGAGATACATGGTTTATGACTTCTTATTTATTGGATCAAAAACAAACTTCAAATGGTTTAGAT
>CALKFR010000076.1 GCA_938084555.1 uncultured Flavobacteriaceae bacterium
ACCTTTTTTTTATAGGAATGTTTCAACCCCTAGGATGTATTTGGCCAGGAGCGGAACAGCAAAGTAAATTACTAGCGCTTGCCATAAAAAAAGTATGGAAACGACCTTCAAATATTAAATATTTGTGCGAGCGAGAGGTTAGTCATCCTCACATGAAGCAAATCAATACAAATAGACACAGGATTACTGTAGATTTCCACCGCTTTATGAGAGATTTAAAATTGCAAATTAAAAAAGCAGTTTAAAATAATAATATTATTTTTATAAATAATTCAAGCTAAATAATCTAAAAAATACAATCCTTCTCATTTAAATGCTAAAATTTACAATAAAAAATTTTTTTTCACTTTCAGCAAAAAGGTTTCCTATTGCACTAATTTTAGTATTAATTTATAGCAATTTAATCATAAGTCAAACCATTAATGAGCTTGGCAGTCCTTTTGTGAAAAATTTCTCAAAAAAGGAAATAAAAAATGGTTTTAAGGTATTTGACATATCTCAAGATGACAATGGTGAACTCTATTTTGCTAAGCCTGGCTCTTTGATGCAGTATGATGGTTTTACTTGGCGTGATTATTCTACTAAGGATCAATCTGATTTAAGGGCCGTTCTTTATGATGCTGCTGATCATATATATACAGCTGGTCTTGGTGGCTTTGGATTTTGGGTTAAAAATGACAAAGGAATTCTAGAATATTCAAGTTTATATTTTAAATACCCAACCAAAAAAGCACCTTTATTACCTGTATTTTTAAATATAGTATCAGCAAATGGAGTTATTTATTTTCAATCTTTTCAACAAATTTATATCTACAATCCAAATAACAGTGAGTTGAATACAATACCTGCAATTAAGGGTTTTAGTAAGCTTTTTTCCTCTAATGACAGAGTTTTCGTTCAAGATGTTTCCATTGGCTTATTTGAAATTATAGACAATCAAAAAAAAATAATTGAGGGTTCAGAAAATTTATATTTTGATATTATTGATGTATTTGAAACTACAAAGAAAAGTTTACTAATTGCCACAAAAAATAATGGTTTTTGGTTTTTAGAGAATGGATTATTAAAAAAGAAAGAATGGAAGATTAATACTGAAATAGAAAAATCTATTGTTACAGATGTTGAAAAATATATAAACGATCTTTTTATAGTTGGAACACTTAGAGATGGATTTTACATTATTTCTAATGAAGGTCTAAAATTAGCTCATTTTAATAAAAATAATGGCATTTCAAATAATGCTATTCGTAAAATTTTTGTAGATAATAATCATAATATTTGGTTGGGAACGGAATCTGGTATTAGTTATCTAGAATTAAACAGTAATACTAAATACCTTCTAGACAATAAAAGTGGCTTTGGAACCGTATACACAAGTTTTTTAAAAGGTACTTCTCTATACTTAGGAACCTATCAGGGGCTATTTGTTAAGGATATTAAAAATTCTTTTTCAGAACCAAAACTTATTAATAATAGTGCAGAGCAAATATGGAACATAGACGAAGTAGATGGGCAATTAATTGTTGGAAGTGATAAAGGACTCTCTATAGTTCGTGATAATTCTTTAGAAACCATTCACTTGGAGGGAGGAGCTTGGACCTTTGTTAAACATCCTAAAATTGAAAACCTTATGTATGTTGGTTTTTATTCTGGAGTAGCTGTTTTTGAAAAAATAAATAATCAATGGAATTTTATAAGAAAATTTGAGAATTTTGGTGAGTCCTCACGATTTTTAGAATTTGACCAATTTAATCAGTTGTGGGTTGCTCATCCCTCTAAAGGTTATTATAGACTTAAGTTAACTGATAGTGCTACAGAATTGATTGATGTTGAATTTTATGGTGTAGAAAATAAAAATATATCAACATATGCATATTTCTGTAAAATTGATGGAAACTTGGTATTTTATAATCCAGAGGGTTTCTTTTTTTATGATGCCCTTGATAATGAATTTATAAAAGCTAAGTACCCTTCAGAAATATTTAAAGGGCTTCAAAATATTAATTATATTTTACAGGATGAAAATATTTTTTGGTATTCTACACCAAATTTTTTGGGGTATGTCTTTAGAAATGGAAACGACTTTAATAAAATTCAAGAGCCTTTTTATGCAATTTGGGATCGTCATTTAAAAGATTTTAATAATGTTAAAAAAATTACTAAATCAATTTATGCATTGGGCATAGATAATGGTATGATTTTTCATGACATTAATAAAATATTAAATAAAAAACCACAAGTATCGCCAATAATTAAGTCATTACAATTTATAAGCTCAATGGATACGATTACTGCATCTGTAAATTTAAAAAATGATCTAAAAATACCTTACAGTAATAATTTTTTAAAAATTAGAGTTGCAATCCCTAAATCTCCAATAAGTAATTCTAGACAATTTCAATATAAATTAAGTGGTTTAGAAAATGAATGGTCTAATTGGGTGAATGAATCTGAAATTAAATTTCCCTCTCTTGCCTCTGGTAATTACATCTTAGAAATAAGAGCAAAAATAGAGGTTAATCGTGTAACTGAAAGCATAAAAATACCTTTTTACATTAATTATCCATGGTATATTTCAAGGACTGCTAAAATAATTTATCTCTTATTATTTTTTATGATATTTATTAGTTACAGAGCTTTCTTAAAAACAAAAAACAATAAATATGTGCAAAAATTAAAGCAATTAGAAAAACAAAAAAGAGAACGTCAAAAAGAAAAGTTTGAATTAGAAAAATTAGCAACTGATAAGGAACTATTATTGTTAAAAGAGAAAAATTTAAATCTAGAAATTAAAAAGAAAGACTTTGCATTGGCTTCCTCAACACTCAATAATATAAAAAAGAAAGAGCTTCTTATTGATTTAATCAAGGATATAAAAAGTATCGATGGTGATATAGTAGATAGTTCTTTACATTATTCTTTTAAAAAATTAATAAAGAAAATTGATAATCACATTGTAGATAAAGAAGACTGGCTGGCCTTTGAACTTCATTTCAGAAACTCTCATTCTCAGTTTTTTGATAACCTAAGAGATAGGCATCCAGATTTATCCTCAAACGAAATTAAACTTAGTGCTTATCTCAAATTAAATCTTTCTTCTAAAGAAATTGCATCACTTATGAATGTAGCGATTACAAGTATAGAACAAAGTAGATATCGTTTAAGGAAAAAATTTAATCTATCTAAAGAAGTAAACTTATCTAATTATATTCAAAGTTTTTGATTTTAATTAATCTTCTGTTTATCAATGTATTATATTTTTTAACAAAGTTTTTGTAGAGGTGTTTTTTTTTAATTTATAGCTTTTGTAAAGGTTTCATAATTGTTGTTTACTAGTTTTAAAAGTATTTTTGTAAAATGCTACAGATAAATATTTATTTGTTGTTAAAAATTAAATAATTAATTTATAATTCCTTTTAAGATGAAATTAAGATTATTACTCGTTCTATTTATGACCTCATTTATTTTTAAAGCTCAGGAGGTTACCCATATAGATTTTGATGATAACAACCCTAACATTGTTTTTAATAGTTGGAATACCTCTTCTACTTTTGCTAAAGTTTCTAATCCTGTATCTGATGTTACAAATCCATCAGCTTTTGTTGGTCAGTTTACTGCTGGAGATAATAATGATATTGGTATTGGGGTAATTGATCCTACAACAATCTTTACCTCACCATTTAACTTAGAGTCAAACTCTATTTTTAAAATGAAAGTTTTTTCAACTGAAGAGATAGATGTTATATTTCATCTAGAAAATTCACCAGATTGGGGTAATTTTATTGAAGTTTCAGATTCTGTTGAATCTTCTGACTTAAACCAATGGGTTGAGCTAACTTTCGATTTTAGTAATTATCCTAATATCTTTATGAATAATATTGTTATTAAAATTGGAGGACCCAATACAACTCAAGGAGATATTTATTTTTTCGATGATATCAAAGGACCAGAATTGTATACTTCCCCTGCTCAGGAATTTTCCCCTGCAGACGGTGATATTGATACTTCAGTATCTACCAATTTAGAAATTACTACCAATGACTTTTTTAGAAATTTAGACGATTCTGAAATTACAGATTTAAGTAATAGTGTTGCTGTTAGAATAGGTAGTGAAAACGGTGAGGATGTTTCTTTTTCTGTAGATATAAATCAAGATAAAAATAGAATAACAATAAATCCATCTTTAGATCTAGAAAACTCTACAACCTATTGGTATGGAATTATTGATGGTTCTATCGAATATTCTAATGACTCACCAGTAACAGGAGTCTCTGCATCTTTTACTACAAAAGAGGCAGTAGTTGGAGATATAAATGAGATGCTTTTTGATTTTGACACTACGAATACAAACGTTGGATTTGAATCTTGGGGTGGTGTTGGATTTGCTGTTATTGAAAACCCAGATAAGTCTGGAATCAATGTATCAGATAATGTAGGAGAATATACATATAATGGTGGTAGTGCAGGATTGGAAAACTCTTTAGTAAACGGTGCTACTCCATTATTACCATTCGATTTTGCTGAAACTCCATTCATAAAAGTAAAAGTATGGGTAAATAAACCTGTAGGTGTTTCAGTTAGACTTCAAAACTACCCAGATTATGGACAGGGTCACGAGCAAAAAATCGAAGTAACAGAAATTAATACTTGGGTAGAATTAGTATTTAATTTTGGTGCAATTACTGCCACTAATTATGACAGAGCTCAAATCTATTTTGATAAAGATGGTAATGGAGGTTCCTCTATTGGCGATACCTATTATTTTGATGATTATCTAAAAAGTAATGTTGCGCCAGTTGTTCAGAATACGATGTATCCTGAGAATAATGCAACTGATGTCGCACTAATAACTAAGCCAGTAATATCATCCAATTTTCAATTTAGAAATTTAGATAACTCCGCTATTGAAGATGCCTCAAATGTTGTAGAATTAAGAGAAAATAATGCAACAGGAACTTTAGTTGCTATGACAGCTTCTTTAAGTTCAGATAATTCATCGATAACTATTAGACCAGATGTATTACTTTCTCCTAATACAACCTATTGGTTTGGAATTAAAGAAAACACCATTGAATACGCTGAAAATGAAGATATAGTAACTGGAGTTTCGGCAACATTTACAACTACTTCTACGGCTATTAATTTTGTTACCTATGATGATTTTGACGGAATATCATTAACAACTATTATTGAGTCAATGGGAGATCCAGCAGCTCCTTTTACAACTGTTACTGATCCAGCAGGTGGAGCTAATATGGTTAAGAAATGGGAAAAAGGCAATTCATGGGGTGGCTGGGAAAGAATTCACCTTCAACTAAATGCTCCATATGATGCTGCTCAGGATGATATATTTTCTTTTAGAGTATACTCACCGGTTACTACCGGAATCAGATTTAAAGTTGCTGATGCTAGAGATGATAGTGAAATTAATGCTCAATATGAAACAGATGAAGAGATTATTTTTGAGAATCAATGGCAAACAGTATATTTAAATACTTCTGAACTTGCAGACGGTGTTGAGTTTGATCATATATTTATTTTTCTAGGAAGAGGAGATACTACAAACACTACTTTTTATATAGATGATATTATGGGGCCTCAATTACAGGGAACTGCTTCCGTAAGTAATTTTGATAAACCAAGTTTTGAATTTTTTCCAAACCCAACAACAGAAATGCTATATTTCCCGAATTTAGATGGGAAAAAAGATATTCGTATTTTTGATATCAATTCTAAACAAATATTCAAAAAAACAATACATTCAAATGAGTTGTCTATAAGAAACTTAAAACCTGGTCTGTACTTTTTACAAGTTAATGGTCAGTTTAAGAAATTAATAAAACAATAATATTTATAACATAAATAAAAAGTTCATAGCAGGAAGAATTTTCCTGCTATGTTATTTTACTTTTAAACACATAGTATGAATAAATTAAACGTATTATTTTTAAAAATAGTTCCATTTCTATTTTTGTTTATTCCAAGTATTTTGTTTTCTCAAACAGTAATAGTTTCAGGAGAGGTAGTAGATGATAAAGGTGATGCTCTTCCTGGTGTTTCAATAATTGTAGAGGGAACTACTAATGGTGTAGAAACAGATTTTGATGGAAATTATGTTATAAATATTAATACTTCAAACGCTGTTTTAATATTTTCTTATTTGGGTTTTGAAACTCAAAAAATTAAAATTTCAGATCAAAAGAAAATTAATGTAATTCTAAAAGAAAGTGCAGATCAATTAGATGAAATTAGGATTGTTGCCTTTTCAAAGCAAAAAAAGAATAGCGTTATTGGTTCAATGACTTCAATTAAAGCCTCAGAATTAAAACAACCAACTTCAAATATTACGAATGCTTTAGCAGGTAAAATTTCTGGATTAATATCCTATCAAAGATCTGGTGAGCCTGGTCAAGATAATGCTGCCTTTTTTATTCGAGGAGTTACAACATTTGGATTTAACAATAGCCCACTAATTTTATTGGATGGCTTACAAATTACTACTTCAGATTTGGCAAGAATAGAACCAGATAATATTGCAACTTTTTCAATTATGAAAGATGCAACAGCAACATCTTTGTATGGAGCTAGAGGTGCAAATGGTGTTGTATTAGTTACTACAAAAGAAGGGAAAAAAGGAAAAGCTAAAGTTTCTGTTCGTTTTGAAAGTGCATTTTCTAGTCCTTCTAAAATAAATAGTTTTTTAGGAGCAGTAGATTATATGGAGCTTTATAATAGGGCGCAAAGAATGAGAGATCAATCTGCAATTTTATTGTATTCAAAACCTAAAATAGAGGGAACTTTAAATGGACTTAATCCTAATTTGTATCCAGATGTAGATTGGTATAATGAATTATTTAATGATGTTGCTCTTAATAAGCGAGTAAATGTTAATATAAATGGAGGTGGAGAGGTAGCTCAATACTATTTATCTGTTTCTAATTCTAATGAAAAAGGTTTGCTTAAAATAGATCCTCTTAATAATTTCAATAATAACATAGATATTAATCGATCAAACTTAAGAGCTAATATTAATATCAATTTAACAAAAACAACCAAAGTAGCTGCTAAATTTTATTCATTATTTGAACGCTATAATGGCCCAATCGTAAGTGCCTCAGATATCTTTAGACAAGTTGCTCAAGCCAATCCTGCAAATTTCCCAAAAGTTTTTGAGGCTGACGAAGCTTCGGCTAATTTTAATCACACTCTTTTTGGAAATAAAGGTAATGGTGGCTTTCCTAATCCATATGCAGAAAGTGTTAGGGGGTTTAAAGATAGATTTTCAAACACTACATTAGCTCAATTTCAGATTAACCAAGATCTTGGTTTCATAACAGACGGATTAAAGCTTAGAGCACTAGCTTCTGTAAGAACATATACAGAAAACCAAAATGAGAGAAGTTTTACTCCCTTTTATTACGGAATTTCTGAAGTTGAAACCTCAGAGGGAATTATAAATTCATTGTATCAAATTCAAGAAGGAACGGAGTTTTTAAATAATCCAACAGTTAATAATTATGGGAATAGTAATTTTTACTATGAAGCTGTTTTAGAGTATAATAAAACACTTAATGAAAAACATGATTTTAGTGGTTTATTAGTTTCCTATTTTCAAGAATCACTAAATACAATTTC
>CALKFR010000077.1 GCA_938084555.1 uncultured Flavobacteriaceae bacterium
TTTAACAACAGAGGCTGGTCTTTGAACCACTTCTCCAGCAGCTATTTGATTAGCTACATGATCTGGTAAGAGTTGAATAATGTCTGACATTATTTTTGGCTAAAAATAGATAGATCAAAGTCTATGATGAATAAAAAAATGAGTACTAGAATAGCTATAATATATAGAACAACTTTATTTGAGTTTGTTTTAGGTTCTAATTCATAGATCTCATCATCTATTTTTAGAACATTTTTTTCTCCTTTTAATTCACTAATGGCACCATTAATTTTACCTTTTAAACTAGTGTTACTTCCAGTTGAACTTCTAAACTCGTCAAATTTATGTTTAATAGCATATGGATTACCTTCACCTTTATAATATCTGGGTTGGTAATCGAATTTTTTATTTTTTCTCTTTATAATAGACATGCAATATTTTAGATGTTTTTTTTAAACTACATATGCAATAAAGAAAATATGTAGCATGTCAAAGTTACTCAATAATAAAATAATGGTCAAGGTTGTTGAGAAGTTCCTTTGTTAAATCTAACTTAAAGAAGCCATCTTTATAGCAGCAATTGCAGATTCTATTCCTTTGTTTCCATATTTACCTCCAGATCGATCTATGGATTGTTGTTTCGTAGTGTCTGTTAAAACACAATAAATAATGGGAGTATCATGTTTTACATTTAAATCTACAATACCTTGGGTTACTCCATTACAAACAAAATCAAAATGTTTTGTTTCACCCTGAATTACATTACCTATGGCAATGATAGCATCTAATTGAAGTGTTTCTATCATTCTTTTACAACCATAAACCAATTCAAAACTACCAGGTACTGTCCAAGAGATAATGTTTTCTTGCTTAGCGCCACAATCAAGAAGAGTTTTTATAGCTCCATTTTTTAGGTTTTCAGTGATGTCTGAATTCCATTCCGAAACCACAATCCCAAATCGAAGGTGATTCGCATTTGGGATTGTGGTTTTATCGTAATGAGATAAATTTGTTGTAGCCATTGATGTTATTGAGCGTATTTTGCGCTATAAATATATTTATCTATGTCTTTACCTGCATTTGAGCTAGAATAATTATCTTTTATCCGAGAGAAATATTTTTCAGCTTTGGAAAATTGACCTAAATCCATTGCAGTTCTTCCAGCCTTAAATAAAAATAAGGGTGTTGTAAATTCATTATCTTTTAAATTAGCTGCTTTTTCATAATACTCTAGGGCATCTTCAGTCTGATCAATGTCTGCAAAAGCATCTCCAATAGCACCTATGGCGGTTGGTCCAAGTATTTCATCATTTGAAGAAAACTTACTTAAATATTCAATAGCTTTTTGATATTCTTTCAGTTTTAAATAGGAAACACCAGCGTAATAGTTTGCAATATTTGCCGCTTTAGTACCACTGTATTGAGAAGAAATATCTAAGAAACCATATTTATTATCAGCCCCATCTAAACCTAGTTGAAGTAATGAATCTATTTCTGAACCTGCAGCTAAATCGGCATCATTGAAATGTTTTCTTGGGAAAGATAACTCATTAGAAGCTGCTTCTTCTCTAGGTTCATCTATAAATTTGTTATATCCTAAAAAACCTAAGATTAAAACAATTACAACAACTAAACTATAAAATAGAGGTTTGCTGTTTTTTTCAATCCATTGCTCAGATTTAGAAGCGGTGTCGTCTAACGTATTAAAAACTTCTGCAGTTGTACTCTGCATATCCAAAGCTTCTTGTCCTTTCTTATCCTTTGGTTTATAACCTTTTTTCTTATATGTTGCCATATTTTTAATAAAAATTTGTTCGGCAAAAATAGTTTTTTTAATTGGATTTAGAAAGCCAATATATCGTAATTTTTCAATAATTTGCAGAACCGTATTGACTTTAAATTTTAGTTATGTATTTACGAAAATTATCTTTAGTTAATTTTAAAAACTTTGATTCTAAAACTTTTAATTTTGAAAAAAAAATTAATTGTTTTGTTGGTCAAAATGGTATTGGTAAAACAAACATTCTAGATGCAATTTATTATTTATCTTTTACAAAAAGCTATTTTAATCCCATAGCTGTTCAAAATATACAGCATACTAAGAATTTTTTTATGGTTGAGGGAGATTACACCATTAACAACAGGGAAGAGAAAATTATCTGTAGTCTTAAAAAAGGACAAAAGAAACTCCTTAAGCGAAATGGAAAGGCTTATGATAAATTTTCGGAGCATGTTGGTCAAATTCCACTAGTAATTATTTCTCCTTATGACAGAGATTTAGTTACTGATGGAAGTGATGCAAGAAGAAAGTTTATAGATGGAGTTATATCTCAACAAGATAAAGCCTATTTAAAAGATTTAATAGCTTACAATAAAGTTTTATCTCAAAGAAATGCGTTATTAAAATATTTTGCTGCTAATAGAACCTTTGATGCTGTTAATCTGGAAGTTTATAATGAACAGTTAATTGCTTATGGGTCTAATATATTTGATAAAAGAAAAAGTTTTTTAGATAATTTTATACCTATTTTTAATAGCAAATATCAGATAATTTCAAATGATAAGGAGCAAGTAGATTTAACATACAAAAGTCAACTTTATATTTCTTCTTTTAGAGATTTACTAGAAAAAAATTTAGAAAAGGATAAAGTTTTACAGTATACTACTATTGGTATTCATAAAGATGATTTAAGTTTTGAAATAGGTAATTACCCTGTTAAAAAATTTGGTTCTCAAGGACAGCAAAAATCGTATTTAATAGCATTAAAATTTGCACAATTTGAATTTATAAAAAAACAATCTAATTTAACTCCTATACTGCTTTTAGACGATATTTTTGATAAACTTGATGAGTATAGAGTTTCTCAAATTATTGAATTGGTTAACAATGATGAGTTTGGTCAGATATTTATTACAGATACCCATTCTCAAAGAATTCAAAACATACTCGAACAAAGTAATAAATTATATCAAATTTTTAATATGTAGTTTTACATTTGTGGGTGTCCTTTACTCCCAAAACAATTAATATTTAAATAATAGAGGTTCCATGTCTAAAAGAGAAAATGATTCTTTAGCACTTAAACAACTTATGAAATCTTTCATAAAAGAAAATAATTTGTCTAAAGGAATGCAAAAAATAAAAGTTGAAGAAACTTGGCATAAACTAATGGGGCAGGGAGTGAGTTCTTATACACATTCAGTTGAATTACAAAAAAGAACCCTAATAATTAGGCTAACTTCTTCAGTTTTAAGAGAAGAATTAAGTTATGGGAAAGAAAAAATTATTAAGATGATTAATGAAGAAATTGGTGATAATGTTATTTCTAAGTTAATGTTAGTTTAAAAACATAAAATAGTATGTAAAAAAAAACCGAACATAAATGCTCGGTTTTTTTAAACGTATTAATATTTAAAATTTTTCTCTTCCAGAAAAATGAAAATTACCTTCAATTTCAGCATTTTCATTGCTGTCAGAACCATGAACAGCATTTTCACCCATAGAGGTTGCATATAACTTTCTAATAGTTCCCTCAGCAGCATCTGCTGGATTTGTTGCGCCAATTAAAGTTCTAAAATCTTCAACAGCATTTTCTTTCTCTAAAATAGCTGCTACTATAGGACCTCTGGTCATAAATGCTACTAATTCTCCAAAGAAAGGACGCTCATTGTGAACAGCATAAAATGCCTCTGCATCGCTTTTGGTCATTTGTGTTTTTTTTATTGCCACAATTCTGAAACCTGCTGAGTTAATTTTATCTAAGATTGCACCAGTGTGTCCATTTTCCACGCCGTCTGGTTTAATCATTGTAAATGTTCTGTTTGTTGCCATTTTATTTTGTATAATGTTTTATAAATTGCCGCAAAAGTACATAATTTTTTTATTTAAATTGTATCTTCGCAACTTATGATTTTGAAACAATTTGAAGAGCTCAAATCATTTTTAGAAACACCTAAAAATGTTGTTATAATTGGGCACAGAAATCCAGATGGCGATGCTATGGGAGCTTCTTTAGGCTTGTACCACTATCTTAAAAAGAAAGGGCATACACCTACAGTTGTAGTTCCTAATGAATATCCTAATTTTTTACATTGGCTTCCTGGTTCTGATACTACCTACAGATTTGATTGGCAGAATTCACAATCTCAAAGAGCAATTAATAATTCTGAAATTATATTTCTATTAGATTTTAATGCTCTTCATAGGGTTGGTCAAGACATGCAAAATACATTAGAAAGTTATCAAAAAGACTTTATGTTAATTGATCATCATCAACAACCTGATGAATTTACTTATATGTATTCAGATGTAGAGATGAGTTCTACTTGTCAAATGGTGTATCATTTTATTGAAAAAATGCAAGATTTAGATTTGATTGATTCAGATATTTCAACCTGTTTGTATACAGGTATTATGACAGATACAGGTTCATTTAGATTTCGTTCAACAACAAGTTTAACACATAGAGTTATTGCCGACTTAATAGAAAGGGGTGCAGAAAATGATAGAATTCATAGTAATGTTTATGATTCAAGTTCTTATGGGCGTTTACAATTACTAGGACAAGCTTTAAGCAATCTTAAAGTTTTACCAGCTTATAAAACTGCTTATATTACACTAACGCAAGAAGAGAAATTAATCAATAACTTTAAAAAAGGAGATACTGAAGGTATTGTGAATTATGCACTTTCAATTCAAGGAATTGTTATGGCGGCAATTTTCATAGAAGATAAAGAACAAGGTATTATAAAAATATCTTTTAGGTCTAAGGGAACATTTTCTGTAAATCAATTTGCAAGGCAGTATTTCAATGGGGGAGGGCATGATAACGCTGCAGGAGGAAAGTCAGATCTTTCTATGGAAGAAACTATTAATAAATTCAATAAATTATTACCAAAAAATAAAGAAGGTTTACTCAAATCATATGAAGTTTAGATTTTTTTATTTATTTATTTTTTTTGGATTTCTGTCCTGTTCCGAACAAGAAGCTAGAAGACCTATATCTTCCTCTAAAAGTCATTTAATGGAGTCTACAACAATGTTATTAAAAAAAATTAATAGAGTTGAAGAAAGAAAAATTAAAAATTATATAAAAAAAGATAGTTTACATGATTATATTCGTTCTTCCTATGGATTTTGGTATCATTATATCGCAAAAAACCAAACTAACTCCATTACTCCATCTAAAGGTGATGTAGTTACTTTAACCTATGATATTTTAGATTTAAGTGATCAAATTATATATTCAAAAGAATTTATAGGAGTAAAAGAGTATATTGTAGATAAAGAAGAATTTATTCCAGGATTACAATTTGGAGTAAAATTGATGAAGAAAGGAGAAAGTATTAAGTTTATCATTCCTTCGTTTAATGCTTATGGAGTTTTTGGAGATGATGATAAAATTGGAATTAATACTTCCTTGATAAGTAGAGTAACATTAATTAATATCAAATAAATAAGAAAATGAAAAAAAGAAGTTTACAAATCTTAGTATTATTTACCCTAATTTTTACTTCATGTAATGATGAGTACAAAAACTTTGAAGATGGAATTTATGCTAATATTGAGACAAATAAAGGAAAAATAATAGTTCAATTATATCCTGATGAAGTTCCTTTAACTGTTGCAAACTTTATTACTTTAGCTGAAGGAACAAATTCAAAAGTTTCTGATTCTTTGAAAGGTAAAAAGTTTTATGATGGTTTAACATTTCACCGAGTTATTAAAGATTTTATGATTCAAGGAGGAGATCCAAAGGGAAATGGTCAAGGCGGTCCAGGATACAAATTTTATGATGAATTTAATCCAGATTTAAAGCATGATAGTAAAGGGGTTTTATCAATGGCTAATTCAGGGTTTAACACCAATGGTAGTCAGTTTTTTATTACCTACAAGCCAACACCTTGGTTGGATGCTTACGACAGCAATAAACAATTAAAAGATTGTAGTAATCCAAGAATAGGATGTCATTCTGTTTTTGGAAAAGTTGTGAGTGATTTAAATATTCTTGATTCAATTGCCAATTCTGACATTATAAAAAATATTACCATTGTAAAAAAAGGTGATGCAGCAAAAACATTTGATGCAGTAAAAGTATTTGAGGAAGAATTTGCAAAAAGTTCAGAAAAAGAACTAGAACGATTAGCAGAATTAGAAAAATCTGAAAAAGCTAGATTAGAAAAATTTGCTTCAGATCAGAAACTTTTTTACGAAAAAATGAATGTTAAAAAAGCAAAAAAACAAGAATCCGGTTTACAAATCTTAACTTTAAAAAGAGGAACTGGAAAAAGGTTTAAATCATCTGAAGAGACTACTATTAGTTACGCTATGTATTTAGCTGATGGTAAATTAATTCAGTCTACAAAAGAAGACAAACCATTTGTATTTACTTTAGATAAACGTCCATTGATACCTGGAGTTAAAGAAGCAATTATGAAAATGAGAGTTGGTGGTAAAGCTAGGTTATTTATTCCTTATTATTTAGGTTACGGTGAAGCTGGTGGTGGACCATTTCCAAAAAAAGCTGATTTAATATTTGAATTAGAATTGCTAAAAGTAGGAAAGTAATTTGTTAGATCACATAGTACAAATTGATACAGAATTACTCATTTTTCTTAATAATTTAGGAAGTGAACAATGGGACAACTTTTGGTTTTTTTTAACCAATCAATTTAGTTGGTCTCCATTGTTTGCTTTTCTTTTGTTTTTAATTTTTAAGAAATTTGGCTGGAAAAATGGTTTTTTAATGCTATTATTCCTAGTAGTTCTTATAACTTTTTCAGATCAGTTTACAAATTTGATCAAAAACACTTTCGAACGTTTGAGACCCTGCAATACAGAGGTTGTAATTCAACAAATTCGAAGTTTTGACTATAAACCAACCAGTTTTAGTTTCTACTCTGGTCATGCAGCTTCTTCAATGACCTTTAGTTTCTTTATAATTTTACTGTTAAAACCTTATTATAATTATATATGGTTTTTAATACTTTTTCCTTTATTTTTTGGCTATAGTCGTATCTATTTAGGAGTTCATTACCCATTAGATATTCTGAGTGGATATGTTGCAGGTTTATTTTTTGGATATCTTTTTTACCTTCTTCAGAAACAACTTAAATTAACTACCAGATTTGTTTAAAAATCTATTTTCTAAGTTTCCTAACCTATTTTTTATTGTTGTAGTATAAATATTTTGTGCTGTGGTAATAGGAGGTTATTAGGCTATCCATTTTTGAAGCAACATTAGGATATATTTCAATAACATCAATTTTCTCTTCATCTGATAGTTTATACAAGCTAGTTGAATTATTGTAGTTTGTTTTTGTGAAGTAGAAATCATTTTGAATTAAACCTAGACCAGGTTCACCATTAATTTTTAAATATAAAAAACCAAATGAATCTGTTTTTAAGGTGTCTAATGCGTTAGAGCCTAAAGTGAAATTAGTATAATTAGTTTTAGTAATGGTTGCAAGTGTAGGAAATAAATCTGCCAGCTTTGCAGTATTATTTATTTTTTGTGGTGATAAGAATTTTGGGGCATGAATAAAAAATGGCACATGATGTACTTGTATTCCTAAATCAAACTCTTTTTTAAATGCGTTAATTTTATTCATAGAGGTATTATGATCACCAAAAAAAGCAAAAATGGTATTCTCATAATATCCAGATTCTTTAGCTCTTCTTAAAAACACATGCACATTAAAATCTAAATAGCGTAATGCATTAAGTTGAGCCAAAGAAATAAATCCAGATTTTTTTAGGGTAGCTTCATCAATATCTTTTTCTGAAAGAGGCCTGTAAGATTCCTTATTATCAGGAACTGAGAAAGGTCTATGATTTGTTGCTGTTTGTACATAGGCCACAAAGGGTTTGTTTGTGGTATGAAGATCTTTAAAAACCTTGTCAGATTCTTTAAAAAGATCATAATCATCTATTCCCCAAACATCTGCTCTATCCTCTATTTCATAGCTACCTTCCTCATAAATTTTTAAGTTATTGATATTAGACTGAAATACTCCTCTTATATTAGCCCAATTGGCACTCCCGCCAAGAAAATATAATTTTTCATAACCATCAAACTGATCAAATATAATTTTTTGATCTATAGCTCTCGAATTTCTAGATGCAGTTTTTTGATTGTCTACATCTGCAAGACCAGTAATACTTGAAAATACACTTGCAGCTGTTCCAGGTTTATGTACATAAAAGTTCGTAAAATAAGTACTTTTATTAATAATAGAATCCATGTAAGGAGTAGCTTTTGCTATATTTCCTTGACTACCTAAACCAACAACCCCTAAAGATTCTAACATTACAATGACAAGGTTAGGTTTTTTTTCGTGTACACGATCAAAAGTACTTTTTCTTTCAAATGATAGTGAATCTTTGGGAATATTTAGATAAGATGCAATTACAGGAAAGAATGCTTTGGTTGTTTCATTATCAGCACCCTCATTTCTAAAAGCAAAACTATCGAAAAAGTTTAAAACTGGGTTTAGTGCAAATTGGTTTATGGTATTATTCTTTGAAAAAAAAGCTTCACTCCACCTCAAAGGATAATGGGTGATACTTCCATATACACCAAATGAGAGTAATAAAAAAGTGCAAATAAAATAGATTGCTTTCACCTTTTTAGATAAATAAGGTGTCTTAAGGGAGGTCATTTTATCAAATAATTTAGTACTTGTAAAACGTATGATTAAAAATAAAATAATTAATCCAACCCCACCTTTGAAAATGGGATATGTCTCTATTAATAGTTGAGCAGATATTTTAAAGTTAGATAAAAAACGAAGGAAAGTGGCGTCTAATCGTGTAAATAAATAACTATAATATCCTATATCCGTTAAATATAATATTGTTAAAATTAAATAAATAATAACATGATAAATTATTGAAATTTTTCTAAAAATTATTCTTTTAAAGAATAAATAGTTTATGGAGAGTATAAGAATAGAAAGTGGAAAATAACTAAGAATAGCTAGCTTTAAATCAAAACGAATACCATAACTGAAAGCTTTAATAATATCTTTTTGAGAAGCTGAATCAAAATCAACTATAAAAAAAAAGAAAATAAGTCTAAAAATCAGCAGATATAAAAATAAAAAACCAACATTAATAAATATATATTTAATATAATTTGGAAGTTTCTTGATCATAATAAAATTTGTGAGCAAATTTATAAAAACAGTTTAATTAATTGACAATCTTGAAATTGTTTAGTGAACTTACTTTTACTAAATCCATATTTTCACTGGTTTTAATACCAATACCAACAATAGGATATTCAAGGATATCATTTATTAATGAACCATCTACTTCCATAGAAATAATCTGTTCACTCATTGCTTTAAGTGTTGAAGTATTAATTTTGGCTGGAATGCTGTATTTTTCATTTCCTTTTTTATTCTGAAAAGCAACTTCAACCATTATGTCTTCTGTGTTAATATCAAATGAGTATGGGTTTTTAATAACTATGTCATAAGTTTTTTTCATTGAGGTATTAAACTCAATTTTAGATAAATCAGTAAAGTTAATTTCAACATCAAATAAAGGTTTGTACTCCTTTAGGAACGATATAAAAATTGAGTCTTTCCCTGAACTTTTCATTTTTATTTCAGAATATTCTTTTGATATTCTTGTAATGTATGCAATAGAATCTGATGAAAAAACATCATTACCAGGAATAAAGCCATATTGGTTTTTCCTTCCCAAGTAATTCTTCTGATAATGTACTTTTTCTTTAGTGTAAAACCAGTAAATTGATGCATTTTGAAAGCTATTAATAAACAATTTGTCAGAGTTTTCAGTTAGTTTTTTAACCTTTAAAGTCCATTCTTTATTCCCATGAAAGTCTAGTTTAGCTGGAATAATACCATCATTAGCAATAATAATTCGAGCAAATAAAATTATGATAATATTGGTAATTGCCAAATAACAGAATAATCGTATATTTTTTTTGTATTGTATTAAATAATCAAATGCTATGATAATTAAAGGCAACATAATTGGTGCAATCCATTGTGCTTGAACATGACCTCTATAAGAGGCTATTAAAAAGAAAAAGAAAAATCCCAAAACAATAGAATTTAAACCTTTAAAAAAAATATCTTTATTTTTAATTCCTTTAAAAAATGCTTTATAAATACTTATAAAAGTAAACCCTAAAATAGCAATTGCATTCACAATATGCATTAGGGTATATTCAAATTTGTATGTAGCCACAGAAGCTCTTTCATATAAATGATATCTGACTGATGGAAAATCATTAACATATTGCCAATATATATGAGGCACATATAAAATTAGGGCCCCTAAGCAAACCAACCAGATTTTATAATCTTTTATTAATTTCCAGTTCGATAAAAAGATAAAAAATAAGATTAAAATCCCTTGGTATTTACTATACATCATTCCAGCTATAGCTATTGATAGAGTAAAATAAATTAGCGTGCTATTTTTTGTTAAATAACGTTTATAGGCCCATAGGAATAAAGCAAAAAATAATAATAAAGGTGTATCTGGTGTAGTGATAAAACCATATACATTTAATAACGCTGTCGATAAAAATAGCAATAAAAATAACCAAGAGTATTTATTTTTTGAGGGATGATCTATTGTGCACCAAACCAAATACATCATTAAACTAAAAGATATTGCAGAAAAAAAACGAACACCAAGTTCATCTGTAAATAAAAAATCACTGATAGTTACCCAAATAGCTACCAAAGGAGGGTGATCAAAAAATCCCCAATTCATATACTGACTATAAACCCAATAATAGGCTTCATCAGGTAATAATTCTGTATAATTACCTTGAATTATATTTAAAATACTTAATAGAAATATGGTTACAGGTAAAAGAAGTTTATGTTGTTTAAGTTTCTCCATGATAAGATTTTAATAATTTTTTTGCGGCATTAAAAGGAGTAGTTTTACCATTCTTTATAAGTTCTATTTCTTGTTGTAAATCAATAGAAATATTTTTGTTTTCAAAAAATGAATTATATAAGCTTTCTTCTATAGTTGTTTTTAACCAAAAGGTATTTTGATCATTTCTTTTAGCACTGAAAAACCCTTGTTTTTTTGTTAAATAAATATATTGATCGATCATCTTTGAGATAACATCAATACCAATATTATTTAAGGCACTTGCGGTAAAAACTTTTGGCTGCCAGCCATTTTCTTTTGGTGGATATAAATGTAAAGCTCTGCTAAATTCTATTTTTGCAATATCTGTATTTTTAATATTTTCTCCATCAGATTTATTAATAACAATCGCATCCGCCATTTCTATTATACCTCTTTTTATTCCTTGCAATTCATCTCCAGCTCCCGCAATTTTTAGGAGTAGGAAAAAATCAACCATAGAATGAACCACGGTTTCACTTTGTCCAACTCCCACTGTTTCAACAATAATGGTATCAAACCCAGCAGCCTCGCAAAGAATAATACTTTCTCTTGTTTTTTTAGCTACACCCCCCAAAGAAGATCCCGATGGAGATGGTCTTATAAACGCATTTTTATCATTAACCAATTCTTCCATTCTGGTTTTATCACCTAATATGCTCCCTTTCTTTAATGAACTACTTGGGTCAACTGCTAATACTGCTACTCTTTTATGATTATTTGTTAGATACTTTCCTAGTGCTTCTATGAATGTGCTTTTTCCAACACCAGGTACTCCTGTTATTCCAATTCTTACAGATGAATTGGCGAAAGGAAGACATTGTTCTAAAATAACATTTGCCTTTTGTTGATGTTTTTTATTTGTACTTTCTATTAAAGTAATAGCCCTACTTAAATAAGTTATGTTTCCTGCTAATATTTCGGTAACAAATTTTTTTATTGATGGACTTTTGCTTCTATTAGATTTAATAATATTCGCAGAAGTTACACTGGTAGTTTTCAAATTAGAAAGCCCCTCTTTATGAAATGATATTGAAGATTCTTGTTTAGCCATAATAGATGACGTAATTTGATAGTAAATTTATAAATAATAATGATGTAAAAGACATCAATTTTAAAAAGGAGCTTTTTATTTATGCTCAATCATTACTCATTAAAAATAAAAAAAGAATTTATAACCTAATTTCTTAATCATTTGAATTTCTATATTCTTTATAAAGTGCCTATCTTTAACGTTTAAAACAATACTTTACATGAAACTCTTCGAGGAGAATCAATTAAAAATATACAATTCGCTTTCTAAAACTAAAGAAGTTTTTACACCTGTTCATAAGGGTCATATAGGTATGTACGTCTGTGGTCCAACAGTTTACAGCAATGTACATCTAGGAAATTTAAGAACCTTTATGTTTTTTGACGTAGCTTTTCGTTACTTTTTACACTTAGGATACAAAGTAAGATATGTCAGAAACATTACTGATGCTGGCCATTTAGAAAATGACGCAGACGAAGGGGAAGATAGAATTGCAAAAAAAGCACGTTTGGAGGAAATAGAACCTATGGAAGTTGTTCAACGATATACTGTTGATTTTCATGATGTTTTAAAAAAATATAATTTTCTTCCACCTAGCATAGAGCCAACTGCCACAGGACATATTGTAGAACAAATTGAAATGATAAAGGATATCATTGATAAGGGATTAGGATATGAAATTAATGGCTCAGTATATTTTGATGTCATAGCCTACAATAAAAGTAATCATTACGGTATTTTATCAGGACGAAAGATTGAAGACGCAATTCATAATACAAGAGCTCTCGATGGCCAATCTGATAAAAGAAACCCACAAGATTTTGCTTTATGGAAAAAAGCAGACGAACGACACATTATGCGATGGTCTTCTCCCTGGTCAGAGGGTTTTCCAGGATGGCACTTAGAATGTTCTGTGATGAGTTCTAAATATTTAGGTGATAAATTTGACATTCATGGAGGAGGTCTAGATTTAAAATTCCCACATCATGAGTGTGAAATTGCTCAATCTAAAACCTGTTCTGGCCATGATCCAGTTAATTATTGGATGCATACTAACATGCTATTATTAAATGGTCAAAAAATGGCTAAATCTACTGGTAACTATATTTTGCCGAATGAAATTTTAACAGGAGAAAATAAAATTTTAAGTAAAGCATTTTCACCCAGTGTTGTTCGCTTTTTTAACATGCAAGCTAATTATAGAAGTGTTTTAGATTTTTCTAATGATGCCTTGGAAGCTTCAGAAAAAGGTTATTATAAACTGATGGATGCTATGACAAGTCTATCAAATTTATCAACACAAAAATCTTCTTCAATAAATATATCTGAGTGGAAGCATAAGTGTTATGCTGCAATGAATGATGATTTTAATACTCCTGTTTTGATATCTCATATTTTTGAAGGTGTAAGGTTTATTAATCAGATTAAAGAAGGGAAAGCGTCAATAAATTCAAATGATCTGGTAAATTTTATAACTACAATGAATGCTTTTGTTTATGATGTACTTGGATTGCTTAATGATGTAAATGATCAAGCTTCAGATAAAATTGATGGTGTTGTTTCATTATTAATAAAGTTAAGAAAAGAGGCTAGAGAAAATAAAGATTGGGATTTGTCTGACCAAATCAGAGATGAATTATTAGCTATTGGAATTCAACTAAAAGATGGTAGAGAGGGCACAACATATTCAATTAGTTGATTTTAGTAATTATAAAATAATAACTAGAAAAAAAGTTAAACTTTGAATTTTAGAGGTATACTTACTTATCCATTAGTGTTGTTGGTTAGATTTTATCAGCTTGCTATTTCACCGTATACACCTTCTACTTGTAGATATGAACCTAGTTGTTCACATTATACAATTGAAGCACTCAAAAAAAGAGGACTTTTTGTTGGTCTTTGGCTATCTTTAAAGCGAATTTTTAGTTGCCATCCATGGGGAGGGAGCGGTTATGATCCTGTTCCAAAAAAAAATAAATAATTATTTCTAAATAATGTTTAGAAATTAATAAATTAATTAAATATGAATTTTTTGTCAATTACTTGGGATCCTTCTTTAGGAATAGATTTAGGTTTTTTTACCATACGTTGGTATAGTTTAATGTTTGTAGCTGCTTTTATTATGGGGCTTCGCTTAATGAAGAAGATTTATATAGAAGAAAATATAAACTTAGAAAAACTAGATACACTTTTTATGTATACCTTCATATCTATGCTAGTGGGAATGAGATTTGGTGAAGTCTTTTTTTATTCTTGGGATTATTATAAAAATAATCTTCTTGAAATTATTTTACCTATAAAACGTGCAGCAGGAGAATCTGCAATATTTGGTTTATTAGAAGGATGGAAATTTACAGGATATACTGGTTTTGCCAGTCATGGGGCTGCTATAGCTATTATTTTAGCCATGTATTGGTATAGTAGAAAACACTTAAATAAATCTCTTCTTTTTATTTTAGATAGAATGTCTATAGTATGTGCCTTAGGCGCAGCATTTGTTAGAATAGGAAATTTTTTCAATTCAGAAATTTATGGAAAACCAACTGGATCTAACCTGGGTGTTATTTTTAAAAACTCAGATGCTGAAATGTTACCTAGACATCCTACACAACTATATGAAGCACTGTGTTATTTAATCTTGTTTTTTGTTTTATGGAAATTTTATTGGAAAACAGATAAAAAGGAAAAGACAGGATTTTTATTTGGTCTGTTTATGATAGGTTTATGGTCTGCAAGATTTTTTATTGAATTTTTTAAAGAAGCTCAAGTAGATGGAAGAGAAGATTGGATTTTTAGTTTAAACACAGGGCAAGTTTTAAGTATTCCATTGATTCTAATAGGCCTGTGGTTAGTATTGCGAAGCCCTAAAACTACTTTATAATTATATATATTCTTAAAAATAATAAAAAAACCACGATGTAAATCGTGGTTTTTTGTTGTTATAGAGCAAGATTATATTACCCTTTAATTTTATTTTTAAATTTATTAAACTTAGATTCTTGTTGTATCGGAAAACTATTGTTAGAGGTATCTACATCTGCAGTTTCTAAGTCTGGATCAATAGTGATATTTACAATTTCCTTATTAGACTTTACCACTTTTGTAATTTCATTGTCATTGTATCTCCATATTTGAGCTGGATAAACTTTTCTTTCTTTTGTTCCATCTTTATAGGTGTATTCTGCAATAATTGGCATTACTAACCCACCCGGCTTATTAAATGTAATTTCATAAAAGAAGTTCGAATTTGCTTTTTTTTCGTTTTCTAAGGAAAAGGTTAATCCTTCTGATGTGTCTTCTATGAAATTTACATTTTTATCAGCATCTTGTTTAAAGAACTTTTTAACACCTTTAATTCCGATATCAGTTACATCTGTAGTATAAAACCACCCTCTCCAAAACCAATCTAAATCCATAGCAGAAGCATCTTCCATAGTTCTAAAGAAATCTGCTGGAGTAGGATGCTTGAACTTCCACCTTTGAGCATATGTTTTAAAAGCATGATCAAAAAGATCTTTACCCATAATTGTTTCTCTTAATATCCATAAGGCAGTAGCTGGCTTTCCATAGGCATTATTTCCAAAACTATATACATTATCACCTTTAGACATAATTGGAGCTATTTTTGATTGATCTCCAGACATATATCCAACAATATTTTTGGGTAACCCTCTCCTTATTGGAAAATCTTTATCATATTCTAATTCGGCCAACATCTCTAAATATGAGTTTAATCCTTCATCCATCCAAGTCCATTGTCTTTCATCAGAATTAATTATCATAGGAAAAAAATTATGTCCTACTTCATGAATAGTAACTTTTATCATTCTGTATTTCATACGGTCTGAATAACCTCCATCTGGCAAATCAGGTCTTCCAGGATTAAAAGCCATTTGTGGGTATTCCATTCCCATTTGGCCATCAACAGAGACAGCTTTGTGATAAGGGTAATCAAAAGTGTATTTTGAATAGGTTTTTAGAGTTTGAGCAGTTGCTAGGGTAGAGTGGTCTCCATATAAAGGATTGGCTTCTTTTGAATACAGTGAATAAGCCATTACTGATCGTCCGTTTATATCAACTGCCATCCCATCCCATATAAACTTTCTGGAGGTTGCAAAAGCATAGTCACGAACATTTTCAGCATAATATTTCCAGGTTTTAGTTTTTTGTGATCGTTTCTTTTCCGCACTGATAGCTTCTTCTTGTGTGTGAATTAAAACAGGTTTGTCATATGTGTTTTTAGCCTCTTGAAGACGTTTTTGTTGTTTTTTTGATAGTACGTCTTTCTCATTCTGAAGAATACCAGTAGCTTGCATTATATGGTCTGATGGAACTGTAATATCTACAGTAAAGTCACCAAATTCTAAAGCAAATTCACTTCGTCCCCAAAATTGATCGTTTTGCCAACCTTCTACATTATCGTATACACATAATCTTGGGTAAAACTGAGCGATAACATAATTATTATTTCCATCCTCAGGAAAATGTTCATAGCCTGATCTTCCTCTATTTACTCTATGATTATTTATGTTGTACCACCAAGATATTTTAAATTCGAACCTCTCTCCAGATGCTAAGGGTTTTTCTAGATTAATACGCATCATAGTTTGATTTATAGTGTGTGATAAATCACTGCCATCAATATTTTTTACACTCATAATATTGAATCCTCCATCAAAAGGCTCACTAAACATTGCATTGTACCAACGTTTGTTTAATTTTTCAGGAATTTTACTACTAGGGGTAATATCAGGAGTTTTAGAATCTTTAGCTCTAACATTTTGATCTAATTGTACCCATAAGTATTTTAATGTATCATCAGAATTATTATGATAGGTAATGGTTTCGTTACCAGTAATTTTTTGGTTGTCATCATCAAGTACAATACTCATGGCATAATCTACTTTCTGTTGGCTATAATTTATACCAGGAGCACCAGAGGCTGTTCGTTGGCTATTTGGTGTTGCTAATACATCTTTAAGTTGTCTAAACTTATTTTGATTTATATGACCTTTTTGTGTTTTTGATATTCTTTCCTGAGCTTGTATCGTAGGAAATAAAAACAATAATGAAAGTATAAGAGTTGTTAATTTATTCATATTTAAAACGTTTATTAATGTTTTTTATTATTAATGAGATTTATCCTTTTAATTTTTTTCTAAATTTATCAAACTTAGAATTATCTTTCTTTGGCCAACTATTATTTGAGGTATCTATGTCCGCGGTTTCCAAATCAGGATCTATTGTGATTTTTTTTATTTCTTTTACAGTTTTAAAGACTTTTGAAACCATTTTATCGTTATATCTCCATATTTGAGCTGGAAAATTATAGCGATCTTTTGTACCATCTTCATACTCAATTTCTACTATAATAGGCATAACCAAGCCCCCTGGCTTTTCAAAAGTTACTTCATAAAAATAGTTTGGAATATCTTTTAATAATTTTTTTTCATCTTCAGACATTGAAGCTATGTGGTTTTTAATAACAGGAATTTCAGAAGCAATTAATGCATTATTAACAGCTGATCCTTTTTCTTCTTGTTTAAAATAGACAAGTTTTCCTTCATAATCAGTTAAATCCATGTTATATCTTTTAGCCATTTTTTTAGCTTCCTCTGTAGGTTCATCGGTTAAGATAAACTTCTTAACTTCTTTTAAAGCAATATCGTTATAATCAGTAGTGTAAAACCAACCTCTCCAGAACCAATCTAAATCCATTGCCGATGCATCCTCCATAGTTCTAAAAAAATCAGCTGGGCTTGGATGTTTGAACATCCATCTTTTGGCGTATGTTCTAAATGCATAATCAAATAACTCTGGACCCATAATTGTTTGTCTCAACATATAAAGTCCTGCAGCTGGTTTGGTGTAGGCGTTTGGTCCAAAATTCTTAACATAATCACCCTGTGACATTATTGGTGAAAGGTTATTTTGATTAATACTCATATATCCCACAATATCTTTTGGAAGGTTGCCTGTATAAAAATTTGGATCATAATCTAATTCGGCTAAAATTTCAACAAAAGAATTTATTCCTTCATCCATCCAGGTCCATTGACGTTCATCAGAATTCACAATCATTGGAAAAAAATTATGTCCTACTTCATGAGTAATTACACCAATCATTCCTCTTTTAGTCCTTTCAGAATATGTTCCATCAGGATTAGGTCGTCCATAATTAAAACATATCATTGGATATTCCATACCTTGCCGGTCTGCATGAACAGATATGGCTTTACTATATGGATAATCAAATGTCATTTTTGAATATTCTTCTAAAGTATTAGCTACAACTCTTGTAGAATGTTCTTCCCATAGAGGATTTCCCTCTTTTGGATATAATGAAACAGCCATAACAGTTTTTCCATTTATGTTAACAGCCATGGCATCCCAAATATATTTTCTTGATGAAGCAAATGCAAAATCACGCACATTCTTGGCATTAAAATGCCAAGTTTTAGTTTTATTTGATCTTTCTTTTTCAGCCAATTCAGCTTCATCTTGTGTAACTATAAAAACTGGGTTGTCAAATGAAGTTCTTGCTTTTTCAAAACGTTTTTGTTGCTCTTTAGTTAATACTTTTTTTTCATTAAGTAATTCACCTGTTGCATCAACAATATGATCTGCGGGAACAGTAATTTTTACGTCATAATCTCCAAATTCTAATGCCCATTCACTTCTTCCCCAAAATTGCATGTTTTGCCAACCTTCTACATTGTCATAAACAGCTAGTCTAGGGAAAAATTGAGCAATGGTGTAATTTTTATTTCCGTCATCAAATAATTCAAAACCAGATCTTCCTCCATCTGTAACCGAATTATTAATTAAATAATTCCACTTGATGTTAAATTCAAAAATACCTCCAGGAGAAAGAGGTTGAGGTAAATTAATTCTCATCATAGTTCTATTTACAGTGAAGGAAATTGGATTTCCATTTATATTAGTCACTTCTTCAATTTTAAATCCAAAATCAGCAGGTTTTAAAATATTATTTTTTGTAAAAGTTTTTGGTCCGTTGTAGGGGTTGTTTCCTAATTTTTCTGAGTTCGCTAGTGGTGTTTTAGAATCAGGCGCTCTCATATTTTGATCTAATTGAACCCATAGATACTCTAAATAGTCTTTAGAATTATTTTTGTAAGTAATGGATTCCCTGCCAAAAATTCTATTTGTTTTTTCATCTAAAACAATATCCATTTTATAATCAACCTTTTGTTGAGTATACTCATAACCAGGAGCCCCTGAAGCAGTCCTTCTGTTATTGGGTGTAGGTAATACATCCTTTAGTTGCCTAAACTTATTTTGATCTGTATGCCCTTTTATTTGTTTTTTGTCTGAATTTTGAGCTATACTAGCAGATATAATAAATAAAAAACTAAAAGCTATAGATACTATTTTTTTCATATAATAAATTTTTTAAATTTTTGTTGAAATTAATAAACTAGAGTAAATAAATTAAGGTGTTAGTTAAAAATTTAACAAAGCTTTATTAATATTTTTTGATAAAATTTTGCTTTGTCTTTTTGAACCATTTTTAAATTTTATAACATTTTGTTGTTGTTCAAAATTGGCAATAAGAATAGTGTTAATTACTTTTAAGGATAACGGATTATCTATTACTGCTGATTCTATGTAAAAATAAACCAAGTCTCCTTCATATTCTTTTCCAATAAAATTGTATTTGACTAATTTATTATTAACTAAAAAACTTAAATTTTTTTGGAGATACCTCTCAAAATAAGTGTCAACATCTTCTAATTCTTGTTTAGTAGTTAGTCTTAAGTCTACATCATACTCTTTATTGATCGCCAATTCAATGTCATCCATGAATACATTAATAATGACCTCTAAACTTTTTTGGTCTTTATTATACTCAATTTGTGTTAAGCTTAAGTAGTATTTGTGAGATGTAAAAGCTAGTGTAAATAGTAAAAATATGCATGCAATTTTTTTCATAGATAACATTAAGTAAGAGATTAAAGTTAGTCTTCTTTTTTATTTATGAAAAGTAAATATGCGTAACTCTCTTTTTTTAGCACGTTAATTAATTCTATTTTCCTATTTTGTTTAAATAAATTTTCTATACCTAACGGATTGCAATATTCTAAAAAACTGTAATATTTATCTCTTGGAATTTTAAGGTCATTTTCAAAAAAAGGTTCGCCAAATTCACTTAATAACATTGTAGGAAATTTTTGTCTAAACTCTAAATCTCTTCTTAATGCCCAAAGTCTTTCTGAATATTTAAATGGTATTGATATTCCACCACCAGCTCCAGCAAACATGGCTATGGGGTCCACATTATTCATAGGAGGTCTCACTCTTTGATCTATATAATCACCATTATAAATGACATTCATATTTACATTTGAAAAATTCATAGTCTTTTTTAGAGCTTTGGCTCTTCTATCTTCAGGTGTTTTCTTTAAGTCTAATGATAAAAAACCATCTAAATCATTTCTTTTAAGCACTAGTTCATCTAACTCATACCTTGAACTAATCATAAAAACATCTAAAACTTCAGACCTATAAATAAAATTATTAACAATACGATATATGGTCTTGTGTTGTACAGATGAAAATTGTAAAGTGTCACCAACAGAAACTACAATTTTATAATCTCCAAAATCATTCGAAAATGTTCCTTTATTGGTTTTTAAATTTATAATATTAGCATTTTTTACAATACCAACAGAATCTTTGAGTTTTCCATAAAGCCAAAATTTATTTTTTTGGGCTATAAGGGTAGTACTAGAAATAATTAAATAAATTAGAAATAATTTAGTTTTCAAATTAGATTAGTTTGATAAAATATAAAAGTACAATTTAATTTTTTATCGTTAAACTAGTTTTGTTTTAATTGAACTAAAAAACTAGTACTTTTCTCTTCCAATAATTTAATAATATCAAGTCTTTTATTATTTGCATATAAATCCTCGATATTAAATTGCATACAATATTCTAAAAATGGTATAATTAGATCATTGGTAATTTTCAGTTCTTCAAAAAAATCATTTCCAAAATCAGTTAATATTTTATTTTTTAAAAGTTCATTTATTTCTTTTTTTGATAATTTTTTCTTCTTTTTTGGAATTAAGTTAATTATACCATTAACAATACCCATCAAATTAGCCCCATTAAAAGCCCTTGATGGATCTGTATTTCTCATACTTTTTTCTGCTAGTTCACTATGTTTTTTGTTTGGTTTGTTTAAAATTCCCTTTTGAGATTCTTTAGATACGTTTTCAATGATATTGCTCAATTTTTTTCCCTTAAGAGCAATGGTGTCTTTAGGAACTTTTTTTCGATCTACTCTTAAATCACCTATTAAATTATGTTTTTTAACAGTGATTTCTTCTAACACATAATTTTTATTCTTTAGAATTAGATTTAATTTTTTACTAAAAAAAACTCTATCTGTTATAACCTTTTTAACAGTTTCAAATTGCACGGAAGTAAATTCGAGGGTGTCACCTAATGAAACAGTTATACGATATTGTCCATAATCGTTTGAATATGTTCCCTTTAATGTGTTTAGATTAACAACATGTACATCTTTTATTAAGTTTAATGAATCTCTAACCATTCCACGTAAAAATACGTTGCTTTTCTGAGCCAATAGCTGGAAAGAACATACAAAAAAAGTCATTAAAATTAATTTTTTTTTCACTTACTCTATATTTTATTACAAGGTATATACCAAATTCTAATTTTTATTATAGTATACAATAATTTTTTGTTAAATAACAAAAGCATTATGTATTTTTGGATTCATGAAAAAACTTCTTATAGCAAGCTCATCTTCGATTTATGGCTCTAATTTTTTAGAATATTTATCACCAACATTAACTTCTTTTTTTGAGGGAGTTTCTACTCTTCTTTTTATTCCTTATGCTAGACCTGGTGGAATTTCATACGAGGAGTATACCTCAAGAGTTGCTCATTTTTTTAATTCAATTGGAATCCAAGTTACTGGAATCCATGAGTTTGATGCTCCTGAGGAAGCCATTAGTAATGCACAAGCAATTTTTACTGGTGGTGGTAATACTTTTGAATTGGTAAATCAATTGCATAAGCAAAATCTTTTTTCAGCTCTTTACAAGGTTTTAAAGAATGGAACACCTTATTTAGGGACTAGTGCAGGAAGTAATATTTGTGGTGTTTCTATGATGAATACAAATGATATGCCTATCGTTTACCCCCCTAGTTTTCAAACTCTAGGAATTATTCCTTTTAATATAAATGCTCACTACATAGACCCAATCAAAGATTCAAAACACATGGGAGAAACAAGAGAAACAAGGATTAAAGAATACCATTTTTTTAACAATACACCAGTTCTGGGGTTACGTGAAGGAAGTTGGTTAGAAGTTAGTGATACAGTTATTACTTTAAAAGGTAATTCTCCTGGCAAATGGTTTGAAAAAGATAAAAGTCCAATAGATATTTCGGTAAATACCGTATTGAAATAATAGCTTTTTAGTAAGGAACGTAATCTATAATTTCAAGACCATATCCAATCATTCCAACACGTTTTGTCTGTTTAGTGTTAGTCATTAGCTTTATTTTACTAATATCAAGATCATGTAATATCTGAGCTCCAATTCCAAAATCTTTATTGTCCATTGTCATCATCGGTGCTTTCATGATTCCATTAGCTTGATTTTCCTTAAGAATACTTAAGCGATTCAATAAGTTTTGAGATTGGTTTTGCTGATTTATAAACAAGATGGCACCTTTTCCATTTTCATTAATGGCTTTAAACATTTGATCAAGTTTTTTATCAGCATTATTGGTCAGAGTACCCAAAATATCATTATTTACTAGGGTTGAGTTAACTCTTGTTAGAACTACTTCATTAGTATTCCAAACTCCTTTGGTTAAGGCAATATGAATTTGATTATTTGTTGTTTGTTGGTAAGCCCTGAGTCTAAAATCTCCAAATCTGGTTTTGATTGTATAATCCTCTTTTTTTTCAATTAAAGAATCATGTTCCAT